>JAGVCC010000203.1 GCA_020059395.1 Chitinophagales bacterium
ACCCTGTAGAGGTTTGCATTGGCTTCCATGTGATGGGCATAACTAACAAAAGACTCCCCGCAAGAAAGACTCAACAACATTTTTCTGCCACTTGCATCTATAGCATTCCGTATTAATTTTATTTCTGCTGCATGATAAGTGGGTGCCGAAATATCATCCACTTTTACAAAATCAACTCCCCAGCTTGCATACAGCTTAAACAATGAATTGTAATATTCCTGTGCTCCAGTTTTACTTGCATCAACACCATACATGTTATTATTCCACTTGCAGGTATCAAATGTTTCGGCTATATCTTTTGCAAAATACTTTGTGCCCATGATGGGTGTGTTCATTGCCACGGCCTGCCGGGGTATGCCACGCATAATATGAATGCCAAATTTCATTCCTTTTCGATGTACTTCATCGCCGATGCTTTTAAAGCCAATATTGTTTTTTGCAGAAGGGAAACGGTTTGGAGAAGGCAGCAGTCTTCCAAATTTATCCATCGTTAACAGCGGACTAAAATTTCCGTTTGCATCCTCTTGTTGTTGAAGGCCGATGGTTTTCCAGTTATTATCGGGGTCCCAATCGGCCGGACCGGGATTGAACCAGCAAAAATCTATTGTTACATAATTATAACCCAGTGGGAGTAATTTTTGGCGTACCGCTTCTATACTTTCTAAAAACTGCTTTTCTGTAACTGCTCCATGATATGCATCATAACTATTCCATCCCATAGGTGGATTGGATGCCCAGGTAGCAAAAGAAGATTGGATAGGGTTATCCTTTTTGAATGTTTTTATCCCATTCTGAGCAATAGACTGGGTGGCAGTGAAAAGCAACATCAGAAAGCCGGGGAGAAACTTCATGTTCAAAATTTATACAATCGCTAATGACTGTAATTTGCCGCAATTTCCTAAGGTCATATAGCTGGTACATACTCACTCTTTGCTTTTATGTACATTAATACTGCGGACAAGCTGATTTATTGAAACATAGTCATAAAAAAAGGGGTCCTGCTGGAAAACAAGACCCGTTTAAACGATTGATTGCTTTGCTTTATAAAACATGAAACTAACTCCTTAAAATGGATGGAGCTTTGCCCCATGTACCAAAAAACTACTCAATTAGTCTGATTTTTCGGCTTAAATTCACGGTTTGTAGTCAATAGAAACTTATCCATTCTAAAACCATCTTCCCTCATCGAAAATTGTATGGTGTGTAAGCCGGGTTTTTCTATATCTAAATAAATTTGATAAGGTACACCGCAATGTTCTTTTTGCGTACGTTGCTTGCTCTCCCACCACCATTTATTTTTGCCCTGGCACCACTGCATTCTTAAACCCGTTTCCGGCCAGTTGCCATTAAGTCCCACATGCACACTGTTGTCTTCGCTGCCAGTACTCATAGCCCTTACCCAAACATAATAACGACCGGTACTAGCGAAATTAATATTGTAAGTCAGTACAGCCATTTCACCAGCCTTGTTTGAAAAGTTGATGCCGTTGTACAGCGAATCACCATGCGTTTTTCTTGTATCAGGCAATATCATCATGTACTTTTTGCCCGATGCAGAATCATTTGTTTGCAAGTGCCACTTTCTTGTTTCATCTTTTGTTTGTACTGCAAAATCTTCAGCTTCCATTTCTACATAACCTTCTTTTTCGTAAGCCAATGGTTTTGCATCTATTGGTAACTCAGATTGTATTTGCAGTAAGCCATTTTTATTTTCTGATAACTCAAATAAATGGCAGCGAATATTTCCTTTATTGGGCTGATGAATACTCATCATCAATTTTCCATCAAATGTTTTGAACAACGAAGGATGCCCTCCATCACCATCAAATAATGGTGCCGCTATTTGTTTCCAAGCCCCTTTTAGTTTTCCTGATGTGGAAACAGCTTGCCCTACAGCATAACCATTTTTTGCAAAGCTGCTCCAGAGCATTAGCAATTGTCCTTTTTTATTTTTATAAAATGCAGGACCATCCGTAACAAATCCTCCACCATGTAAATCTAATGCAGTTACCCATGGTGCTGCCGTGGCTTTAAACAAAGTTGTAGGTTTTGTAAGAAGACCGGATAAATCGCTTTTCAACTGAGCCATTTCAAGTGTACCATCTTTTACCTGAATCCATTCCCGGCAAAAAACCATATATGTTTTTCCATCTTCCATTAACAAGGTGCCATCTAATGCCATCCATTCAGGCGGCGTTTCTGCTTTACTGCTTACTGGCCAAAAAGGCCCTTCGGGTGAGTTGCTTTTAAGCACAACCGTTGCACGGCGAACAACCGCACTATCAGGCCTGTTTTTTAGCTGATGCTTTAATTGAACACTCCGGTTGGTAAAAGTTGTAAATAAAAAATAGTTCCCCTTATACTCATGCACTTCCGGTGCCCAGCAACCATGTGTGGTATCTGCCCAAAATCCGTTACCAGTTTCAAAAACTTTAAAAGGTCCGGTCCAGTTCTCCAGGTCTTTGCTTTTGTAAACTGTAACTCCCATTCGTTTTCCGGGCATTCCTTTATAGTCATAAGAGCTGGAATACATGTAATAGTTTCCGGACTTTGCATCAGGAAGAATGTAAGGGTCACGGATGTAGATTTGGGAACGTTTCACTGAATTTTGACATAAAGAAACAGTGGCTTGAAAAAATAAAATAAAAAATAAGAGTTTAGTCCGCATAATCTTATAAAAATTTAAATGATATAATGTCATTTTCTAACTTCCATTGCCAATTCAATATCAATTTCTACATCTTTTTGAAAAGCTTTCCAGCTAAAATCAGAAGCGGTATGAAAAGGCATTTCTTCTTTATTGTATTTTGCTAATGCATTGGTATAATTCATCCACCATTGTTTGCAATCCGTTAAATACTTTACTGCTATGCTTCGTTCATCTTTACCGGTAAAACGATAACGGGCCACATGTACGGTAGCTTTTAACTTATCAGAAAAATAACGGCCAAACCAATACCATGTTTCCAAATCATTTATTTCAACCAGTACAGAAGCCGATGGCTTAGCAGCCATAAGCACTTGTATTTCTTTAAGCAGTTGTTCATTGTTTTCATCATATTGTTTTGCAAGTTGTAACGGTGAAATCATACCCATGGGCATTCTTTCACCGCTTTTTACAAAATCAGCAACGTTAACATACAATGTTGTATCTAATACCGGGTGATTGATGATATTATTAATATCAAAAAATTTGGGTTCTTTACTATCTCCCCAACTACAAAACCCTTCGGTATAAATGCTGCCATCAACTGTACCCTTATGAAAAGCTGCAAACCACAATTGATTATTTGTAGCATGCTTCCATGCACTTAATGCAGTTGCACCGCTTTTTGTTTTATATTTTTTTGCTAAAAGGTTTTCAAAAACAGTATCGGATGTGGATGGATTATACAACAATCTTCCCCAGCTGGCATACCATAACCATTGCCGCTGAAAATGATAATCCCAATCTCTAAAACTCCCCTTCCTGCTCATGTAATCCATAGCAGGAATAAACACTTCACTTCCTATAAAACACCCATCTACATAACTATCACCATTATTTTTGATAAATTCCCGAATAAAATCTGTATGCCCCCAACGTAGTAAATAAAAATCTTCATTTCGTACTGTCCACACATATTTATATTTGTTGGGTACTGGGTTGTTATATTTATCAGTGAGTTTACCACCATGTACAATAAATAGTTTGGGCGATGAATGGCCATGACTCCAGTTGTATTTAAACTCTACATAAGCAGGATTAACGATATCAAGACCTTCAATTTGTTGTCGTGTTTTTAAATCATTGTCTTCACTGGTACTACCACCACTTCCTTCATTAGCAGATAAAGGTGCTCTGTAAACAAATTTTATTTTTCTATTAGCGGCTTTCATGCCTGCAAAAATGGTACGGTCGAGCCAAGCCCTTCTTTCATCGGGTGATTGGCCGCCCATTCGTTCGCCTAAAGTAATTCCCAATCCATTGAGACCAGGGTATTCATTAATAACCTGAGTGATAATTTCTTTGGTGTATTGCTCAATAATTTTTGCCGTATCACCCGGGCCAAAATGTGATGGCCTTGCATTATACCCCATCAATTTATGGGCAGCAGCAAATGAAGGGGATACAAATGTATTCCAGTTAATGATGTAAGTTTCAATCCCTCTTTCCTTTGCCATCGCAAATAGTTGTGTCCAAAATTTTTTCCATGACAGCATTTCTACGTCGGTAAAAGAAGTCGCTTCCGGAAAATTTTTAGGCTTAACCATATAATGAAAAATGTGAAGACTCCACAGCGACAAAACATTGAACCTGTTTGCAGCCATCATATCTAAATAGCTTTCCCAAAACTTTAAATCTCTTACCACATAATCCTGCTGTGTTAAGCAAAAGTTCTGGCGGTAAGCCATCCATGGTAAATTAAACTTGATGGCACGAAATGAAAACCGTGGTTCTTCTTTTTTTTGAACAACATTTTTTAACTGATAACCATTTTGTTCTAACTGTTCTTTTACATCCAATGCACCGTACATAGCACCGGCGTCATCTGCACCCAAAATAGTAATGTGCCCGTTTTTGTTTTTAATAATAAATCCATTAGGCTTCAATTGTGTATTTTTTAGATAGTAGAATTCCGGATGTTTAACAGCATCGCTTAGCTTTACTATTTGTATAAACGCTTTTTTGTTATGTACACCTACCTCTCCGGTTATAAACACTTGCGGTACTGTTGCATCAAGTTTTTGAATAGCATATTCAATTACGACTGACTGATTACCTGCAATCGGTTTTTCAGCAAAGAGACTTACAGGTAAAATAAACAAACAAGCTATGGCAAGTAATAACCGCATAAATTTTATTTAATAGTTTTTATAATACTCTTCACTTGTTCTATTTCTACAGTTCTATTGGCCGAAAAAGAAAAAGGAAACAAATGCCATTCTTCCGTAAAAAAAGCAGAGCCGCCTGGCTTTATAGTTTCCAAAGGCCCAATCGGTTCAATCTCCACCATCTGCTTTCCGTTATACCATATCGATGTATTTGCAGCAGTTACATCGCCATAGTATTTATTAGTAAACACACTAAACTTCTTTATAAAGAGCAGATTGTTTGTTGCAGCATAAGCTATCCATGCAGGCTGAGCTACATCCATTTCTAACTTTGGTTTTTGTGGCGGGCCTTTAATGATTAAATAACCACCTCTATTTAAAATATTTGTATCAACAGGTAGCATGTTAATGGTATCCCTGTTCATAAACATAATATACTTGTTAGGGAACCGACTTGTATCCGGCACTGGCATTATACAAATTCCATTGCCTGTTGCGAATGTTCTTGCCCAAAATGATGCGGCAAAGGGTTTGTTGCTTTTGTTTACAATCGTTTGGGTGCAGGTTAATTTAGAACTATGTTCATCCAATTTAAAATTCCTGATTAAATAAATTTCATTTACTGAATCTGTTTGGCTGATTAACCTTGCTGATGATTTACCGGTGATGATTGCTTTCCATTTGCCAAAGAAAAACAAATCAGTATTTGGTTTGGTACGGGAAGGGCCAATATCAAATCGTCCGCCAGCTAAATGACCTTTGCTGCGTGGCATGGCTGCTGTGCTAACCCAACCATTTTGTAAACTGTCTTCATATAATACATTTACTCCATTGAGAGCATAGCTAATTACCCTGCCACCTGCATTCGGTTCAAGTAATACAGTTACTGTTTTATTTTTTAATAGCACACAACTATCATAACCATACGCCGATACAAAAGAGGCAGTCGCCTTCTGCCCATGTACCGGCATAGTGAAGCCAAGTATCAGTATGATAACGGCTGCAGTAATTCTATTTTGCTTCTGTTGTGTCACTCACTTGTACGTTTTGTAATTCTATTCACCAAACTAGCTACAGTTATTATTCGTCAATCATTCGAAAGAAATTCCCCATGTAGTTTCTTTATCAACAATAAAATTTTCCCGTTCACCCTTTGCCTTTTTCCCATTAATGATTATGTTTTCAAATTTCATATTATATACCGGATGCTTTGCATCATGCCCCATCACCAAACTTGGTATTTTCTGTTCACCATACATTTCGATATTTCTGAAAATCATGTCACTCATACTTCCCCGTTCTGTATTCCACTGCCCCCATCGGTTAGGTTTTGTAACCAAGTGAAAAATGCGCCATGTTGAATTATCTATGCGAATGTTCTCAAATGAAAATTTTGTTTTATGCCCTTTGCCACCGTGAATGGCACAAATCACCGCTTCATTTTCATTGTCCCATTCATGTTCCACCCTTATCACTTCTATATCGTGTACATAACAATTGCTGTAATCATTGGTGCCGTTCCAGCCCATTTGAAACGGTGCCCCGTTTTCCATTTGCCAAATGACACAGTTCTTCGTTTCAGTATTATTTTGATACAGTTTTACTGCATCATCATTTACTTTAAAGAAACAGTTTTCAATCAAGGTTTCTTCACCTGCAGAAATACCATCTGTACTAAACCACCAACCCATCATTTTTACATTATCAATATGGTGTTTCTTTCCGCTTAATGTAATCATGAATCTTGGTGCATGAATCATAGTAATACCTTCAATTTTTACATTGGTTGCATTCTTTAAGCTAATCATGTGGTCGGCTGTTCTTGCAGCATAATCTTCGCCACTTAGAATTCCCCTTCCGAAAATTTTAATATCATTTATATTCTCCGCATACAACTGCCCTTTAACATATGCACTGCCATGCAGGTACACTTTCTTTCCTTTTGGAATGATATATTTATCACTAATGAGATGCAAGCCCGGTCCAAAATAAACAATGGATGTATCAGCAGCATTTGGAATATTTTTTTCAAGCGGATTGGCAAAAATCAATAATGGATGTTCAATACGAATACCGGTTTGGTATTCTACTGAGTATTGCCCCGGTTTGCTGATAACGAACTCCGTAAGACTATTTTTTTCAACGGCTTTGATTCCGCTACTTCTTGGTAAAACTTGTGCTGTGTTATGATACCCTGTATTATTATACACCCGAACAGTTATAGGTGCATCAAACGAAAAATTAACCCATGCGGTTGTTTTACTGTTATTTGTATAGTGCAAGGCATTCATACTATATACAAACAATGGATATGTTTTTCCATTTTGAACAAGCTCTATCTTGTATTCTGCTGATTGATGAATGTATTTATTACTACCAACCATGTTTGGTGTGGGCTCATAGGTTACCACTTCTGCAAAAGAGGCACAGCATATACAACACGATATTAAAACGAGTAAAGCTTTCATTTTTTTACAACTTGCATGGCAGCCTTTGCATGTTGAATAATTAGTTTGTCTCCCTGTATTTTAATTGGCTCAATACACAAATAAGGCTCGGCATATTTTTCGGAACTATGATAAGCCATAAATAAGTTACCATCGTTTCCTTTAAAAACCGAATGGCTAAAAATAACCTGCGTAGGTGGTGCAAAAGCATTGGGTTTGGGATAAGGCATTCGTAATTGTTCGTTTGCTTCTGCTTCTAAAAATGTATAAAGCGGTTCTTCCTCTGTAAACCGCCAGGGCCCTGTTGGCTTGTCTGCCACCAGATAGCGAATACGTACTATATACCCGGCATAAAATTGTGTGAGCAGTAGAAAATAGTATTTCCCATTTTTGAAAACATACGGTGCATCAAGAAATTTGTATTTTTCTTTTAATGCAGCAGGCCCGAGCATTTCAACAGGAGCATGATGCAGTTTTCCGTTTTCAACATCTAAGGTGGTGCTGTAAACCAAACCATCCATATCATAAAAAACAAACACTGAATCAGCTTCGCTAAATAAGGATGCATTAAATCCCTCAAACAACGGTTTCTCTTTTGTAACAACCCTGTATGGCCCGGTAATTTTATCAGCTACTGCATATCCAAATCCCAATTTTTTATACGGCCGTAACACATCATTGCGGCAGTTGAAGGTTAGCACATACATATTCTTAACCTTGTGTATTTCGGGTGCCGACCAAACATCTTTATACCAAACTGAATCTGATAAATTATATCGATTAATAAGTAGCTTCTCTTCCTGCCAGTTAATCATATCAGTTGACTTATACAACATTACTCCCCTCTTTGGCCAGTATGTGTTGGTATATTCAGTGCCAACCAAATAATAAAAACCATTCTCGGTGTAGATATGAAAATCTTTTTGTCCATAAGAATTAAGTCCATTCAGTATTGGATTATTCCATTTTTGTATTGGAGTATTTGAGAGTGAAAGAAGACTATCTTTCTTTGTAACAATAAATTGTACGTTTTTAACAGAACTATCATTTATACTTACCCTGCCCTGCGTTGCATTTTTTAAATACACACCATTAATGCTAACATTTTCAAAAATGATGTTATTGATATTACTTACTGAATCAAACCCATTTAATACACTCAACCGCTTCATGGGTTGGCCATTAGAAGTAGTAACGCTGATATTCCGAAATCTAACATTTGAAATTTTACCAAGCTTCTCCGCTTTTGCCCAACGATTCTTCATAATTTGAAGACTCACTAATTTCCAATCGCTGTTCTCCACTCTTATATCTTCAAACAAATAATTACTCATGTGGCCGCTTCCGCCATGTATAGCATCAAATATTGCTTCATTGGGGTTCTCCCATTGATGGTCGGCACGAATAACATCGCAATCCTTTACTACAAATCCACTATTATCACTGTTCATATTCCAGCTAATTTGGAAAGGCGCCCCGTTTTCCATCTGCCAGATGGTAGTACGAAATACCTTGTTTCCACTTCGGTATAATTTAATAGCATCATCATTACATTTTAAAAAACAGTCTTCCGTTAATCCATCTTCACCAAAAGAAAAACCATCCGTATTAAACCACCATCCTAAACCCTTTACATTTTTAGCATGGGTTCTTTTAGCACTTGTGGTAATGTAATAACCGGGTGCATCCACCATCGTAAAACCTTCAAAATAAAGGTCTGTTGATTTAGCATCAGGAAAGTGAATGAGCTTTCCATGTGTGTGACCAAAACGTCTCCCACTGATAATTCCTCTGCCAATAATTTTTGCATTGGGCGCATTACGGCCAATAATATGTGCACTCAATACAGCACCACCTGCTACATACAACGTTTGATTGGCTTTAAGAAAAACAGTATCTTCTTTATCATGATAGCCGGGGCCATAATACAACACATTGGCATCTGTTTGTTTGGGTATATTTTTTTCCAACGGATTAGCAAAAATGAGCAACGGATATTTCTGGGAGCCATCAAACTCTACCGCTATGTTGCGGGGCTTATCTAACGTAAATGAAACCGAATTCGCTTTTTTAGATACTGCTATTTTGTATGACGATGGAAGTATTTTGCAATTACTGAATGCAGTATCCAGCTTTGTTACGGTAACTGTAATTTTCCCTGCAAATGAAAAAATGGAATAGGCTGTATTCTTACTTCTATTTTTTTCAAATTGTGCATCGCTTACATACACAAAGCTCTCCACGGTTTTCCCTTTTTGTGTAACGGTAATTTTATACTGCTGCGATGCTGGCATTTGCGATGGTGCAGGATAAGTAACTACCTGTGCAGAAGCAAATAAAGCTGGTATCAGAAAAATAATGGTTAAGTAAAATAATCTGCTCATATTAATCTTATTGCCTCTTCCGTGGTGATTCAGCTTTATTATAATAGTTTTTCAATTCAGTTACTTCAAAATCTTTTAACGGCTTCTTACCAACATTCAGCAATAAAATTTTATCAATTGCATATCCCTGAGAACGGCCTGATAAAGTAACCGTGTAGAAACCTTTTTGTAAATACACCAGGAATGGCGTAATACTATGCTCTTTCGTTTTATCATCATTGCTGTTCCATGTCCATCCTTTGGGATGACCTAATATGGCAAGTTTATGAAATGCTGTGTCAGTTAATAAAGATGAGGCTGATTGAAACTTAACCCATACATCATTCCCATCGGGGTCGGGTGTTTCAGGCCGGTTCGCCGCATCCTTCATTTTACCCCTTATAAATAATTGATAGTTACCCGGTGTATTTATTTCAAAATGATAGGTCAATAACCCTTCTCCTGGCTTTATTCCCTGCCCCAGCTTTATCCATTCATAATAACCATAACCGCTTTGCCCACTGCTGTCTGCTTTATACATCCAACCCGGAGATGCTGGAGTAGATTCACACTCCATCAGCAACTCACCTTTCAGTTCTCTAAATAAAAAAGCCGTATTCATTTGCTGCTCCCTGCGTTCATACCAATTGGTAATATTTCCTTTTTTAATTTTTACAGGATAATTAATAGATTCATTCGGTTTAAAAGTTGAATCGGATGTTACTAAAACTTTATCTATCTCACAGCCATCTTCCCGCATGGATAACATCAACTCCTGTCTTCCTTTTGCAGGCACATCAATTGTGATGGCGGCCTTGGTATCTCTTTGTGTATTGCTCCACTTCCACTGCTTACTGCCAAATACCATTTTCTTTCCGCTCTCCGGCCATGTGTTGTTAATGCCAACATGCAGTGTATTATCATCACCATCTGTATTTACTGCTCTTACCCATACATAATATTTTCCTGCTGCCGGCAAATCAATCATATAACTGATAACTGCTGCCTGACCTCCCATTCCTTTAATACTGCTTTTTGAATTTATTCCATCTTCATCTTTTTGCCTTGCATCTGGCAGTAACTCAAGATAGGCGTTGGCAGATGCATTGCTTAAATGTGGTGCATCACTATCTGGCCCAATTACAGGTTGATGCTTTTCAGTTATAAGGTGCCACATTCTTGTTTCTGTTTTTGTTTGCCTGTAAAAATCTTCGGCTTCAAATGCAATTATATTCGATGTATCGGCATACAATACGTTAGCACCGTAAACAGAGCCATCTGGATTATTAAGAGCATGATATACATCAGCTTTTACATTACTTAAAGAAAAAGGCTTCGGTATTTTTCCTTTATAAATAGTTGGAGAAAGTCCTTTATCGTCAGCAATGGTGAATGTGCTATCGGCAGTTAAAATAAATTTATCAAATTCTTCGCCATCTTCCCGCATTCCAAACTGTACATCATGCACACCTGCTTCCGCAATATCTACATAAGCCCTTCCTATTTTCCAGGGATTGCGACTGATGCGATTATCACTTTTCCAAATCCACTTTTTTTTATTTACCGGCGATTGTAAAATTTTAGAGGTTGCCGGCCACTTATCATCCACACCTACTTGCACGGTATTATCTTCTTCGTCGTTACTGCGCAACCTTGTCCAAACATAATAACGACCGGGCTCCTTAAAAAAAACTTTGTAATGCACTACTGCTACTTTACCATCAGCTCCCAAATTTTCACCATTAATAACCGGGTCTTCGTCTGTATGAAACAAATCGGGCAATGCTTCAATGTAAGCAAAACCAGATGCATCAGCGTAGGAAGCGGTATCAAAATCGGGCCATACCTGCGGGTGATGCAATGGACTATTGATATACCATGCCCTTACTTCTGTTTTTGTTTGCTTGTAAAAATGTTCAGCTTCTACTGTTATAATACCCTTTTTATTACCTGATATAAAGTTGCTATCAACCAGCGGCAGTGTTGCCTGTTGTGCATGAACGCCGGATAACAATAAAACTCCCACTAATGGGCAGAATACCCAGGAAAAAGATTGATTTACCATAGTACAAATTACCCGCTATTGAACCCATACTTTTTCCTGTAAGTTCAAAATAGTGGTGCAGGAGTACATTTCAAGCCATAAAAGTCATCAAAAGGCAATGTTTCAATGTCTGACATATTAACCCAGTTAAATTTCAAAGATTCCCATTTGATAAAAAGATCATAAAAACCATTGTTACCAACAAGGCTAAACGACCGTACAATCTGATACTTGAAAAAGTAAATGACATATTCTTCAATGAGTGTTTGAAAGTCTATACCTGGCTTGTAAAAAAATATCTTGACAGATAATTGCTCTGACTTTACCACCAATAAAACCAAACTCACGATTTAACTACATTATTCAATGATATGACTACATTCAAAATTTTGTTTCAAACCAAATTTGCATCATCATTTTAAATATTAAAATTCAGAAAAATGGAAGCAAAAAAAGTATGGTTTGTAACAGGAGCCTCAAAGGGTTTGGGACTTTCTTTGGTTAAAAAGTTGTTGCAAAATGGCTATTATGTAGTAGCCACTACCAGGAACTCACAATCTTTGATTGATGAAATCGGGGAAGTTTCAGAAACGTTTTTACCGCTTGAAGTAAGTCTGACTGACAACAACAATGTAAAAACTGCTATTGAAAAAAGTATTACACACTTTGGCAAAATTGATGTGGTTGTAAACAATGCAGGGTATGCACAAATAGGCACTTTAGAAGAACTGACAGACGAAGAAACAAGAGAGAATTTTGACGTTAATGTCTTTGGAGCATTGAATGTTATCAGAAATGTAATGCCTTATTTAAGAAACCAAAAATCAGGTAACATTTTCAACATTGCGTCGGTAGGTGGTATTTTGGGAAACTTTGCAGGTTGGGGCATTTATTGTTCTACCAAGTTTGCAATGGCTGGTTTTACAGAAGCGTTGGCAGAAGAAGCAAAAGAATTTGGCATAAAAGTTTCGGTTGTTTATCCGGGCTATTTCAGAACCGATTTTCTTGCTAAAGGTTCAGTAAGAACACCCAACCACCCAATTCATGATTATAAATCTGCCCGACAATCTGAACAAGCACACCTTGAAAGCATTAACGGTAATCAGCCCAACGACCCCGACAAAGCGGCTGATGTATTGATTGCAATAAGCAAAGAAGAAAATCCGCCTGTTCATTTACTTTTAGGAAAAGACGCTTTTGACCTTCTGCAAAGTAAAATTGACATCATTACCCAAGACGTTGAAAAATGGAAAACCTACACATTGTCCACTGCATTTTAATCCCGATTGCCTTTTTGGTTATGGGTTGTGCAGACAATAAAAATATAACAATGGAACAAAGTAAAACAATATAAGCAACCAAAGAGTATGTGGGTATGTGGGTAACAAAAGACGGCTACATACGCCACGAACTTTTACCCAACAACCAATATGATGAAGCACGGGGCAACCGCAGCAGTGCTTATCAAGGCAGTTACAAAGTAACAGGAAATCATATTGATTATAAAGACGATACAGGCTTTACCGCAGACGGAGAATTTAAAGAAGGTATTTTGTATCATGCAGGAATGATTTTGTACAAAGAAAAAAACTAAATTAGCAACAATGGAAAAGACATTCCGACTTAATTCAATAGCTGAATTTCATAAATTCTGTAATCTTCCTAATCCTGAACACCCATTGATTAGTTTAATTGATTACAGCAATGTTTCTTACCCTTTTGATGAAGCTAATGTAAAATGGGTTCAGAACTTTTATACGATTGGTTTAAAGCGGAATGTCAATGCCAAATTCAACTACGGACAACAGCAATATGATTTCAATTCAGGTATTTTATCTTTTATTGCACCGTCCCAGTTTTTGAAATTAGAAATCAACTTGAATATAGTAGTAGAGCCGACAGGTTGGTTATTACTAATCCACCCTGATTTTTTATGGAATACGCCATTGGCAAAAAAGATAAAATCGTTTGACTTTTTTCAGTATGCCGTGAACGAAGCTCTTTTTCTTTCGGACAAAGAAGAAAAGATTATCGTTGATATTCTGGTAAAAATAGAACAGGAATATCAATCTAACATAGACAAGTTCAGTCAGGAACTTATTGTAGCACAGCTTGAAATGTTGCTGATTTATTCCGAACGGTTTTATGAACGTCAGTTTCTAACCAGAAAAAAATCAAATTACGAATTGTTGGAACGTTTTGAAAAAGTGCTTGCTGACTATTTTAATAATGGCAGTTTATTAGAAAACGGTATTCCAACAGTAACCGCTATTGCAGAACAACTAAACATTTCACCCAATTATTTGGGAACGCTTTTGCGATTGCATACGCAACAAAATACCCAACAGCACATTCAAACCAAACTGATTGACTATGCCAAAGAACGATTAAGCACAACCAATTTATCTGTGAGTGAAATTGCGTATGAATTAGGCTTTGAACACCCCCAATCGTTCAGTAAATTATTCAAACAAAAAACAAATCAAACACCTTTAGAGTTCAGACAATCATTTAACTGACAAACCACAAAATAGCGACAGAGACCAAAACAATATTTCCAATACTTTTTCTCTACTCTGCTACTTCGTTGATTTGGTAAAAATGTTTTTGTTGCTCTGCCATCTGTATTTAAGTAACTCGTTTCAAGATTACAGTCGGGTCATTTCAAAGGTTCGTAATTGATTAGATACAACATCCCATATTAATGTAACCAACAAACAGGATAACACTATTACTAAATAAAAAGAAAATATTGCCTGTATAAAATAGTAATTTTTCTTAGCGCCATATTTAGTTAATTAGTAAGGCTTGAGACTGCATTCCTTCTTCAGTAACTATGGTAATTGTATACCAACCTTTTGAAAACCCAGATATATTATACAAGCCTTGCGTTGGTATTATTGATATTCTTTTGCCGTCTGCCTGAGTTAAAAAAGCAGATTGAACCATAACGTTAGATTTAATTTGGATAAACCCATGAGCTGGGTTAGGAAGAATTGAAAATTTATTATTGCTTTTGTTTTCAATTTTTACAATAGTGCTGTAACTAAATCTATTGTCATTGTCAATTTGTTTAATTTTATAAAAACTACTGCCAACTAAAGGATTTATATCGACATGAGTATAGCGCTTTTCTAAAGTTTGACTACCTGTACTAAATACTGAGGAAATTTCATTAAAATTAACTCCATCTGCACTTCTTTCAATTAAATATTTAGCAACATTAATTTCATTTGAAACACGCCACACCAATTCCACTTCATTTTTGTTATTTTTTCTACCGGAAAAGCTTAACCATTTTACAGGCAGCGTAGTTGATAAATCAAAGTAATCATTTCCAGCTTCAAATTCGGCTTCGATGATTTGAGGTGCTGTAACATTATTAAACAAATAATGTTGCACCCGACCAACGCTTACACCATTTACTCTAACATCTTTTATTTTATAACCAGCGTTTGGAATGATATTAACAACTCGTCGCATTCCTTCTGGCGTAGGCAATACGCCCGATGGTGATACTCTACCATTTGCTAAAGCGGTAGCAGAAACATTATGTAAATTACCATCGGTATTAAAGAAAATATTATATGCCGTATTTGCATCAATGTCAAAATAGGTTGAAGCGTTGCTTTGGGTTACCAATACATTGCCTATTACTAAATTGGTAAATGTAATATCGTGAACTGTTGCTTTATAGGTTACGCCACTAACGACTCTTGAAAATCCTCTAAGAGGCTGCTTTATAATACTTCCATTATTGGCTTTAAAAGTATTTTCAAAAATGATATTTTTAAACAAAAAGTCCTTTACCTCACCGGGCTTGGTAACATCGAAAGTTCTCGCTGCATCATATTTAATAGTTAAGTTTGATAACAAACTCGTAAAATCTTCTCCATAACAATTTCTTACAGTATCATTTGCTAATGCAACTCCTTGAGTAAGTTTTGAACCAAGAACGCCTCTATTTTCTCCATAAGTAGACCATTCGGAATTTATGTAGTACATATTCTCGTAGGTAGTTTTGCCAACACCTAAGTTATTCCATCCCAGCTGGCCGGAAGCTCCATTTTTTGAGGGCCAAAAAATACTATTTCGAACCACATGCAAATCCCGAGCATAATCGTAATCATCATTGGTTTTAATAAATATTTCTTCTACAACAGAACCGGTATTTGGCCTTATACCATCATTATTAAACGCCCAACCTATTATTTTTAAATTTTTAATAGTGGTATTATTGCTACTTGGGCAAGTATGGTGGCAAGGATATACCATAGAGATACCTTCATAGGTACAATTATTACTTCCTGTTAAATTTACCCAAGCTGTCATTTCTAATAAACCAGTTGTTCCATTAGGCTCTAACATTTGATGAAAATAATAGTCGACACCGGTAAAAATGCCTCTCCCAAAAAACTTAAGATTGTCTTTGCCATCAGCATCTATTGAGCCTCTTACAAATGCACCACCAGCAAAATAAATTCGCTGGTTATTGTTTAAAACGTGGTATCTACCCAAGTTGCCATGCTGGTCTGTTATTTTGGTCAATAGGTTCCAATCGCCAGGCGGAAAATATAAAGTTGATGCTGCTTGCATTTGTGCATAGGTAGTAGCTTCAGAATAAACAACTACTCCAGGGTCAGTTGGTTGTGGTGCTCCCACTTCAGGTTTATCAGCAAAAATCATCATACCGTGTTTAATATCTAGGCCTCCATTACCATCAGCATCTTGATTATCACTGGTTATAAAATTCACACTGATATATGCAGGTTTTAATGCATCCGTTATTCTAAACTTTACTGTAGTACCATCAAAAAAATAAGGATTGATGCCAAAAGCCTTGGGTGAAATGTCTACTCTTGTAGCAGCAGCACCATAATTTTTTTTCACCTCTATGTCTATTACGCCAGTGAAAGCGAATATAGCATAACTCATGGTTCTATCTTGCCACTGGGTAGCTACGCCGGTTGGAAAAGGATCATTTATATAAAGTGGATTTGCTAAACCGTTGGGTTTAGAAAAATGAGTATATACGGTCTGAGTGTTACCTCCTTGCTTGACAGTTACCTCATATTTATCAGATTTTGGGGCTGTAGTTGGCCAATTGTAGTTTACAATTTGAGCTGCAACATCTTGTTTGCCAATAACCATTAACAAAAAAACAATGGAGAAAACTTTCTTTTTCATAACAACATAAAATTGTGTAGGTAAAAGAAACATTTCTAGTAATGTTCAATTTGCATTATTGTGCAAATTTTTAACTCAATCATACTTTTCGGCAATTAGGTATATATAACCTGTATTTTAATCGTCAATTTTCATACTTAATCCATTTGAGGGTGCTATACATGCTTATTATCGAATTATTTTTCCATTTGTAAAACCTGCTGATTTTGTTTAACTTTTCTTAGCTTTCATTTTTCATTTCATTAAACTAATAATCATCAAAAGCCTGCGTTTCAAAATCAGTGGGACTTACCCAACCTGTTCTTAATTTCTCGCCTTTCATAAACTTCTCGTAATAACCATTGTAAACAGCTCCGGGGAATTGTTCATAAATATGGCCATAACCAAACATACGGTAATCTCCCTGAGCTTTAAGTTTAGCTTCCATTTCGGCTTTCATAGCGGCTTCCAGTGATTTGTACTGCGGTTTTCCTGCAAGGTTTACAATGCAATCGGGGTCATTTTTTGTATTATATAGTTCTACAGCTACCCGACGACCAAAACATAGTTTCCAGTACTTTTTTTCCTCGCCACTACGCCGTTGATTTAGAATAAATGTTTTGGTTGCTCCGCCATCCGTATTTAAGTAACCCGTTTCAGGATTACAGGCTGGCCATCTGTCAGGTTCGTAATTGATTAAAAACAACATGCCATTTTTATGCAAACCACGAATTGGATAACCCCAATCATTGGGCCGCCCGATATCATGTCGCTCCTGACCCACCAACACAAAGTTTCTGGCAGTTTCTACCTGACCGTTTTTATTGCTGTTGAAAATAGTGAACAAAGATTTTCCTGCAAACGGATGCATGTTACTTTGCGAATGAGTAATACTTGCAGCTTGCAAAAAAGTAGGTGCTAAATCAATAAAGCTTATGTAGTCATCTATTTTTCTTCCAGTTGATTTTATTCCATTCTTCCACATTACAGCCAAGGGAATATGGTTAGCATTTTCATATTGATTTCCTTTTACCCTTGGAAAAGGCATACCATGGTCGCTGGTGTAAACGATGATTGTATTGTCCAATTCTCCAATTTCTTTCAAGTGCTCCAAAATTTCCTCGACCTGCTTATCCATGTATTCAATTTCAAACCCATAGTCGAGTAAATCATTTCGTACGGTATCAGTGTCGGGAAAATAACCGGGTACTTTTTTTATACTTGAAGTTTTCTTTTTTCCGATTGATGCACCTGTTCCATATTCATAAGCACGGTGGGGTTCATTAAATCCAACCCAAAAAAACCAAGGTTTGTTTTTGTCCTTTGCTTGTCGAAAATATTTGAAGTTAGAGACGTAATCAATTCGGCTGATTTCCTTTGTTGGTGGTTGTAATCTAAATGTATCGTAGCTTTTAATTAATAAGTCTCTTTTTTTTCCGTCGTGTGTAAGCGCAAAACCAGGCTGGTATCCTTTTCCTGTGTAACCTGCTTCATAACCATTCTCTTTTAATACTTCCGGAAACGTTTTAAACTGTGGTGGAAAGTAAATCCAATGATTAGCCGCTGCTTCTAACTGCCAACTATTTCTTCCCGTTAAAATACAACTGCGGCTGGGTGCACATTTTGCATTGGGTGTGTAAGCCTTATTAAACAAGATTCCCTCTTTTGCTACCCTGTCGAAAGCTGGTGTGTTTACAAAGCTGCTGCCATAAGCACTAAAATCAATTCCTGCATCATCAGCAATTAAAAATAAAATGTTGGGTGGCTTTGGGATTTCTGTTTTATTCTTTTTAAAAGATATTAATGCAAATGCCAGTACACAAAAGATAGAGAGAGCCAATTTTGAGATGGAGTTATACTTCGTTTTGAGTTGCTGCATATTACTATTTTAAAGAATCGTTTACTTTTTATTGTATTGAAACTGCTTATCAAATCTAACTGTATCAAAGGCTGGAGAAGCTGGCATATCAAACTGATAATGCAGCAGCTTTTGCAAATTCACAGTAAGTTTTTTGCCAGATGATATTTCCATTACATGGCCACCTAATTTTTTATCATCACTTATAAAATGAAAATGATAGGCAGCTGTATTAATATCGCCAATGAATTGAGGGCAAAAAAACCCAACCATTGTTCCGGCAACATACTGGCCTTTAAAAACTGGTCTTTGCGGTATAAGCACATCTAATCCCTGTTTAAAAGGTGTCGACTGCTTATGAAGACCGCCAAGTGTTACTGAATCAAATACTCCCTGTATTTTGAAGGCATAAAAATGATTCGCTGTTGGCAATTGCTGATTCAACTGATTACGCAACGAATCGTAATTCATAAAATTATTTAAAACCACAGCAGTATCAGTTTTAAAAAAACAAGCATCGGCATATACAATTTCATCATTATCTTTTCCTTCACTGATTACACCATCTTCTCTTACCCTATAAGCTATCCCATCCAACATTATCAGTTCTCCGTCTAAATAATCAAATGACCCCAAACCTATATTTCCATGCTCTTTTAATTCTGAAACTTTTAATTGTCCGTCAAATACCTTATTAACAAATGCTGCCCAAATATTGTATTGATAAAATGTAGCTTGCGGCTTTACAGCAATATTTGATTTTTTAGTTGGACTACTGCATGAAATAATTGCCAATAAAAACATTGTAAAAGAGTAAACAAGAATTCGTTGTATCATCATAACTTAAATTGGTTTTACACGAAATACCATACCCGGCTTTTCAACAGCTATATATAAATATCCATCCCTACCCATTTCTGCATTCCGCATACGACCTAAACCTGAAAACAATTTTTCCTGCTTCACTACTTTACCATTTTTCAAAACAATTCTATCAAGGTACATGTACCGTAAAGAGCCTACCACAATGTTTCCGTTCCAGGCTGGGTATTTATCTCCGATTATCATTGTCATACCACAGGGTGCAATAGAAGGAATCCAGTACGTTTCTGCCTGTTCCATACCTTCTTTTTGGGTAAGGTTCGTAATTGGCTTTCCATTGTAGTTAATACAATTACAAATGACAGGCCATCCGTAATTAGCTCCTTTACGGATGATGTTCAATTCATCACCACCTCTTGGGCCGTGTTCTGTTTCCCAAATAATGCCTGTTGCTTTTTCAAAGATTAAACCCTGAGGATTTCTATGGCCATAGCTCCAGATAGTTGCTTTACTTTTGCTATCATTAACAAATGGATTATCTGGCGGAATCCTGCCATCATCAAATATTCGGTGAATTTTTCCATTGTCATTATCGGTGTTTTGCGGAAATTGTTTTTCATTTCCTCTTTCGCCAACAGAAAAAAAGAGATAGCCTTTATCATCAAACATTAGCTTGGAGCCAAAATGATGTTTGGTTCTGGTATAAGGCTGGGCTTCGAAAATTTCCTGTACCTCTGTAAATTCATTGCCTTTAATTTTTCCTCTTACAATAGCTGTTGTAGTAAGCACAATGCTATCCGGCTTTTTAAATTTAGAGTACGACAAATACACCCAGCCATTTTCTTCATACTTAGGATGCAACTTCAAATCCAATAACCCACCCTGCCCTTCTGCCAGCACTTTGGGTGTGCCTTTAATCAGTGTTTTGTTGCGTTGCTGGTCCACTTTGTAGAGTTCTCCGCTTCTATCAGTAATTAAAAAATTGCCATCTGGTAATTGTTCAAAACCCCATGGACTTAACAATCCGGTTGCAATAGTATCCAATTGTACTTTCACCTCTTCTGTTTCGAAAATGTTTGACTGTAAGTTCTTTTTTGGTTTATAAGAATCTACATCTTCAATAAAACGTACAAACATTTCTGACATTTTACGAATGTCCCTGTCTTTTAGTGAGCTATCATAACCTGGCATACCAAAATCGGGGCTGCCATATTTGATACTTTTGAAAATGGAATCTACAGTAGTGCCATATTTCCATTTCCTGTCTACAAAAGCTTCCATTATTTCGCCATGGCAACCTGAACAATTTTTGGCATATATCTTTCTTATCTTTTTTTCAGCAGCATTATTTTCTTTAGCGGGGGATATTGCAAAACTCAAACAGAAAATAACAGCCATCATTCCAATTGTTACTTTTACTGTTGTTGATATATGATTCATGATTTTTAGTTTCTAAGCGTATTAATATTTGTTTGTTGCACCAAAGACAAATCTATTTCTCTTGAATATTTTTCTGGATTTTTAGTAATTATACGGATATTTTTAAATTGAGCCTTCCATGATTCCTGTTCGAGCTTATCACCTAATGAATGCATCTTGAAGGCAATGTAACCTGCTTCTTTATACTTATCATTAATCAGGTTTACTGTTGGAATATCATTTACCCACACTTTAATGTGATTTTCTATCATTTCAATGCGGATATGATTCCATTCATTACTGCGATTGGCATTTTGTGCACGGGCATCTTTGCTTAAATCATAAATCCATGCCCATGTCTTGCCAAAATCATCAAAAATACCTCCAGTCCATTTACGTTTTTCGTTGGGGTCAATTTTCACCTGGTAGCCATATAGATTTACCGATGCAGTATCCGGAGCATGCACTGCCCTAAACAGTATTCCTGAATTAAAGGGTATATCTCTTCTAAAGTCCATTTCGAGAATAAAGTTTTTATACTTCTTTTTAGTACTTGCAAATGTGTGTACAGGTGTATTAGCTGTCATGTGGCATTCAATAGTACTGTCTTTTACCAATACCTTTCCTTTACTGCCAATTGTTTTCCATCCTTTTAGGGAATGGCCGTTAAAAATAAATTTCCATGGTTCATTCCGCTGGCAATAACCCTTACTAAATTGTAATGCAAGAGCAATTAATATGGCAATGAAACATTTCATTTCTTTTTATTTTTCATCTTTTCAAAATCAAGAATCAAAATCCCATGACCTATGCCAGTTGTTTCTCCCACAACAGAATATTGAAAAGCCATAAACCTCCCATCATCACTTACCACAGGGTTGGTAGCTTTATACTTTCCACCCTCATTAAAGAAAGTTATGCGTTCCATATTACCGCTTCCATCTAATGTTAACTTGTATAAATCAATATAATCCCATGTAGTTCTCCCACTATCTTTTTTAGGATGATGCCTTGTACTTTCCACCATTATGTATTTACCATCAGGAAAAACGCCTTCGGGTTCATCATATCTATCGGGCCTGTTGGTGTAGTTAACTATTTCTCTTGTTTTTAAATCAATTCCCATTACTTCAGCTTCGTATTCCACAGATGGGAAATGTGCATTAAATAATAATTCATTCTCCAGTGGCGGACGAAAGTTTTGTGTTTCTAATCTCCAACCTTTAATCGGTGCTGGCAAATCAATTGACCTTACTACCGTATCAATATTCGTTAACCTTGGTGTTCCATTTTCATAAACAATATCACCTGTATAAATATCATCTACACCCCAACTAATTTTCATTTTAGTTCTTGACGGAGCAGCGCCTTCTTTTATTTTTTCGTTCAATGGATAGGGAGGTGAAGACAAATCTTTTCTCAACACCCATAATTCTGCGTTTGCAGGATTTCTGCTTTTCCATGGATTCTTCGGGTCAAATTCTTTTGAACCAATGAGCAGGTAATCGCCATTGGCCAGGTACAGCACTCTTATAAAACCGTTGTGAAAAAAATGATGTGTTAATGGTTTTAATTTACCTGTGGATACTTCTACTTCAAATGCATCACCAAATGTTTTTTCCATAAAAGCTATACGTTTCCCGTCATGGCTCCAATCGGGCCGTTCACCGAATGTGGTTATTTGCTTTATGTGAGGCGGCAATGCATGCACAAAAGAATCTGGAATCACTTTCATTTGTGCATGTAAAGAGGATTTTACACTTATTGCAAGTACAGTAATTAAAAGGTACTTAATCATATTTCATTATTTTAAACATCCCTATTAATTATCCCTCGTATTTTTTACTGTTAACCATTCTTTTTCTACTTCGCTTGTTAGTAAGTTCCAGTCAATAGTTCTTGTTTTAGATAAAAACTGCGGATGATAATTTCTGGTGGCAGCGGCCGCATATAATTTCCACTCGCCTAAAGCATTCTGCAGCGCATCAATTGCATTTTCCTTAAATTTTTCAACTTTTATAAAGCGGTAAGCCTGCAGGTAATAAGCTGCGGTAATTTTATTGGCATAATATTTACCCAGATAACTAAACGCATCCATATCATATAGCAACTCACGGAACTCCTCAGCATACTTTTTTTCAACTAAATGATGCTGTTTGGTAAATTCCAGCGTTTCATTGCCTAAACTATCCAATATAGAAGCTACTTGCAATGGAGTAATACCTTCTAAATCCTTTTGCTCTAAAATTGCTTTTACTGCATCGGGGATACTGATGATTCCACTCCCCTGCATAGGCTTTTTATTTATAAAATCTTCAACAGTATGAAATCCTTTACGTAAATCCAAACAGCCTTCTACTGCCCACATAAAATCCCAATCATGCCAATGAAATTTTGTTGCAAAGGAAGTTATTTTTGATGCCGTAGCCCATGCTTTAAAAAGCTGCCGACTATTTACACCTTTGTATCGTTGCGCCAACATTCCTTCAATAGTTGTTTGCGGAATATTGGGATTGTAACCCAATCTGCCCCAAAGCATAAAATTATACCAATGCTTTTCTACTTCTAATTGACGTGGGGAAGTAGGATGTTTACTGATAAATTCCCTGCCCCATACATAACTATCGGAGCCCATGAAGTAACCAGCGGTTACATCCGCAGGTGGAATATTTTTGATAAAGGATGAGGCATAGGCGGCATCGCCCCAACGAAAGTGAAAAATATCATCGTTGCGAATATTCCACCAACTTTTCAATCCTTCACTTTTAATTTCTTTAATGTATTCATCTGCCCACTTTGGTGCAGTCGTAGCATACATTCTTGCACGGGCATATTTAAAACTTAAATTTATTTCATCGGGATATTTATTAATAAAATCCCGTTTCATTTTATATACACCAGTTTGCCAGTGCCGGTGTATAAATTCTACTTTCCTTGTTGGTTGTATTTTTTTTGCATCAGCTATGCCCTCACCATAAGTAGCCCACAACCATTTTTCCCTGTCAAATTCATCGGTTCGGTCTTCCATATTTTCTCCTGCGGTAACACCAAGACCTGCAAGGTCGGGATACGTAAGTACAAACTCTTTTACTGCTTCACGCAGGTAAGCAATGGTTTTGGGGTTTTCCTGGTCGTTGTTAATGCCATATTTCCCTTCTGTTCCTCTCTTATTTTTTTGTTCTCTGTACCAACCTGTTGGCGCTATACTGTTCATCCATATACTCCAGGTGATGAAGTAAACTTTCACACCTCTGTGTTTCGCATAACGCATTACATTTTGCCAGAAAGCAATTTTATCATCCAATGAAATTTTCTTTAGTACAATCAGGTTGTTCATTACAGAATCTGATATTCCGCAACCCGCAATAAATTTTGCTGAAGGTTCATCCTGCCTGTCAGTATCCAAAGAAAATGAAGTGCCGCATACATTATCCAGATTAATATCCGGATAGCTTTTCATTTTTACCATTGAGGGAAATGGATTCGGATTCCACAGCGTTAATACATTGTATCTGTTTCTGGCCATCATATCTAAATACTGTTTCCAGAAATCAAAATTCCACATTTCCAAAATATTATTTTGTGCAGCATCCCCGGCATCCTGATAAGAAGGTGTACGAATATCTAATGGTATATTAAATTTCAATCCTCTTTTTTTGATATACGGCTCACCTTTAATTGGAAAAACGGAAGGTGTTTTTTTGTTGAGGAGAATTTGTTCTGCCAGTTCAAGACAAGCATACATCAATCCTGTTGTATCACCTGCAGTAACCAGGATTTTCTTTTGTTGATTTATACCGATATGATAAGATTGCTCACCAAGCTTCTCATCAATCGAAAAATCAAATTGAATTTTGTTTGCCAATTTAATCTTTCCCAAAGCACTGCTTAATTCTGCTTTGCCAAAAGCAAGCATGTTTTGCTGTGCTGAGGCTGAAAAAGACAGCATTAATGCTATAACAATCAAAACTATTTTCATACTCAATTGCGTTTTGACTCGTGGTAATTTAAATTTATTTGCCAGCAAATTGACTTCTTCTCAGCAACTCGTCATGAATTGCCTTGCTCCATTGCTTAAATTTATCTTCATTCGCTTTTTCAATTTCAGCAGTATTGGTTCCATCAGGTTTTACATCAGCCAATGAAACACCCCATTTTTGTAGCAGTACCCAATAAGTTGCTGCATCTGAATGGTCAACACTGTTTTGAACATATTTTCCTTCAGCAAATATTTTTCCAAGTGCTGATGGCTTGAATTGATAGTAATATTCCTCGCCTTTTGGTGCACCACTCACTATTCCATGTTGCCCAATTGCACCTAACTCGTAGTATTGAATCACTCCATTCAATGCCTGCTCTTTCATATAGGCACAGGCAGCTGCATCTTCTCTACAATTGGCTACATGCTCCGGATGCTCAGGTGTGCCCTGGTGTAAAGGAGAGTTGGTCCAATGCGCAATAAACTTTAATTTTTTCAAAAGGTCGGTTCTTCCTAAACCAATACAATAGTTCACTAAAATGGCAGGTTCTGTAACAGTACCCCAGCACAATACATTAATGGTATCTTTCTCTTTCAACAACAGATTGTACAGTGATTGCACAGTGCTGTAATTCGTTAAGCTCTTATATAGTTTGCCGGTTTCATATTTTTCAGCAGTTGCTTTAACACAAGACTCAGTAAATTTTATTTTTCTGGGATAGCCGCCAATTTGCTTGTTTAATTTTTTTACTTCTTGTTTATAGGCTTTTCCAAAATAATTATTGGCCCAATCTGCCTGGTTGGCCGTTGTTTTGTGTTCGTTGCGATGCGTACTTGCCACAATAATTCCCAAAGTATTAAATTCATTGGCCATTAATAAATAACCTGCCATAGCAGAAATATCATCAGGGTCGTTCACTGTATTCATGTGATTTTTACCGGGTATGGATTTATCACTCATATCTGTATAAATCCACACTTTGGGTTTGCTTTGAGCAAACGACAGTTGCACGGCAAGCAGCATAAAAGCAATCAGTAAGCTGTTGTATCTCTTCATTGTTACTTTAATTTTTTCAAATACTTTTCTGCCGGAATATCCTCCGTCAATTCTTTAATCATAATACTCCTGTAAAATATTTCCGCTGTTTCTGATTGAAAGCCGATAATACCTTCTCCCACACTTAAATCAGTTGCATAGTTTACCAGCTTACCGTTAAGTTTGTGAATGGCATATTTATTACCCATCACAATCACTTCGCAGGTATTCCATTCATCATCCAGTGCATGATGAGGCACATCTCTTCCTCGATGTTCGCCACTTCGTTTTGGAATAGCAATACCGCCTTTATCCACAGGTAAAAATTGCTTTTTAATAGTATCCGCATACCATTGAAACAAAGTGTTGCTTGCCCAAAAATCGCCGGTATGATTTTTACCCGTTACATGATTGTATCGAACCTGGTATTCAATTCCGTCAGGCCAAATTTTATCATTAAACACATGGTAATAACATCCGGCATCGTATTGAAACTGATGAAAGTTGTTGAATATTTTTTTACCCCATTTATATTCAAACTTTAAAATGTAACGGCTGTATTTCTTTTTTGTATAAAACAAACCATGTGTGGCATTTTTATCGACCTTCATTCCAAAGCTGTCTGGAAAATTTTTATATACATGAATCACACCATTATCTACGGAATAAACTTTTGCAGCCATCGCACTATCGCCATTTCGTAGCTTTAAATTCCAGTTACTTAAATCGTTGCCATTGAACAAGGCAACAAAGCCTTTATTTTTCTTTGACTGGGCATAACTACTTATAGAAAATATGACAAAGAATAAGCTTGAAAGCAGATAGTATTTTAATTTCATTTTAGACTTATGTTTTGTTTTGTATAACTTGGTTTAGATTTCCTGATTATTCCGTTTTTATCAAATTCAATTGGGTCTATCACTAAAAAAGGTTTGGGCTGCTTCCCCTCATTGGCTTTTAGTATACCATGGCAGCTAAGCCACAATCGTCCATCAGGCCCGGTAAAAATTTGATTATGCCCTACTTGATTAAAAGGGCTTTGTTCATCACCTGTATAAAGCAAACCATTTCTTTCACAAGTATTTTTATTTTGTGCCCCGTAAAAAGGATTTCCATCATACTTCTTCCATGGACCTTTTATGGAAGTTGCTGTTGCGTATCCAATTTCATAACCTCTTGTCCAGCTTGAATAAAAAAGATAGTAAATATTGTTGCGTTTAATCACATAAGCACCTTCAATACCAATAGCATCCCAGCCGTGGTATTTTTTTACTTTGCTAATCAGGCGACCATCGTTGTTTGGCGTTTTTAGTGTATCTCCATTAGCAGTAATATCAAAATCAACTGCGGCAGGTTGTATGGCAGTTTGAGGTGTTGTTTTAAAAACACCTTTCTGCAAATCAATTTCGGCAAAGCCAATTCCAAACTCACGGCCACGATTCCAAAAAGCATACACTTTTCCATCGGTATCTTCAAAAAACGTTAAGTCGTTTCCGTTGGCCAAAGGTTTGTTTTCTGTAACAATTGTGTAAGGCCCGTCAATTTTATCAGCCACTGCATAACCAATATGCTGTCCCGGATATCCTGCTTTTGGATTACTGCAATTAAAAATTGCGTAATACTTCCCTTTTATTTTTTGAATCTCTGGTGCCCAAAAGCGGCGGTAATACCACTCACTACTATCACCTCTTTCTACTATGTATTTTATAAACTCCCACTCTGTAATATTTTTTGAACGATACAATACAATACCTTTATTCAGATTTCCATTTGTTTCTTCTCTTTCCCAATGGGGATACGAAGT
>JAGVCC010000168.1 GCA_020059395.1 Chitinophagales bacterium
GCATCAATACCCACAATATTATCGTTTAGCTGGGTCATGCTTTTCCACCAGTAATCCCGTATGTTCTTTTTTAACTGAGCGCCGTTTTGCCCGTAGTCATACACTGCACTAAGACCATCATAAATTTCGCTGCTCTGAAAAATGTATCCATATTCTTTGCAGTGAGCAATAAGTGCTGCAAAAATGTTTTGTTCGTTTGCCATAATGCGGCAAAACTAAGAAATTATATGTAGTGTTTCAGTGTGAAATTTGAACGACTGGCATCAAAAAATGCCTTGTTTACTTGTAGTCTACTTTAAACATGATAGTTTGGTAAAACGAAATGGATTCTACGTATTGATTTTTTATAGTCTTACTAATATTAACCGAAACCCACCAAACACCCCGGGAAGGTACTGTAACCTCATAGTCTAACATTTTATTTTTAATGTCATTAGTTATTTTGGTTTCTGGGGTATGAATCCATTGGTCGGTATTATTATATGCCTTTGCATTTGTGCCATTGTAAGGTATAAGCGTATAATCTATAGCATAGGTTTTATTGCTGTTGGGTATGGAAATTGAAAATGTATTTGACGTAAGGACAAAATTGCCAATTTCTGGTATTTCAAAATCAAATTTCGATTTAAATAATGATGACGATACGATTGGAAAATTGGAAAACTGTTTTTTTGTAATAGTTGCTTTTAGTAACTGAAAGGAAGAATCTTCAGGCAAATGACTATAAATAAATTCTTCAGGAGGGGTATTAAACCAGTAATTGTCTACAAGGCCTGAAGTATCTTCATTAGCCCATGTAACATCAACAAGCATCCAGCGATTTTTAATGCGTATGGCATTCCATGCATGATTAACGTCTTTGTCAACATCGCCGTTGATGGCAATAGGAAAGTTTTTCCCCCATCCGTCTACGGTTACACATTCAACCCCGGTTTTTCTGCACATATACTCAAACAGGTTACTGTAGTTTTGACAAACACCTGTTTTGTACTTAAAAGTGCGTACTGCATCTTCATCTTTATTGTGAATGGGCATTACTGCGTTATTTCTATAAGCAAACCAGTCGTATTGTATTCTTGTTGCCACCCAGCAAAAAATCGCTCTTGCTTTTTGCAGCGTCCTGCTGAATTTTTGCGAAATCAGCAGACAGGCACTGTCAACAGAAACATTGTCCCATGTTTTAAGCAACACTTTTGTTTGTTTGTCTACATAGCTGAGTGAGTCTTCAGGGTAATGATATTGTGCATACACTTTTTCATAAGCTTCCTCATACTTTTTCATTTCTTCTGCTGCATTAATGGAATCTTTAATTGCCTGCACACTATCAGAAAACGCTCTTGTTACAGAATCCTGGTACAGCCATTTATTCAAATCTGCTTCGTTTGTAAAAACTGGGGAGCTGTATTTTACAGATTTTGATGTTGCCTGTTTTTTTATTGCAGTTTTTTTCTTTTGCTGAGCAATTACATTCGTACTGCTGTAAAGAGTAAATAATAAATAAACTGCCAAAAAATAAAAACTCCTCATCATTTCAATTTTTCATTTTTTTTATGTCTCTCACCATCTCTTAAATTCTTCTTCTCAAAATTTTTTTGCAGTGCCTCTGTTAAGTTTACACCTGTTTGGTTGGCAAGGCAAATTAACACCCACAGCACATCTGCCATTTCATCGCTCAGTTCTTTGCCTTTATCGCTTTCTTTAAAACTTTGCTCGCCATATTTACGCACCATCAACCTGCTTAGCTCACCCACTTCTTCCATTAAAATACCAAGGTTTGTAAGTTCAGTAAAGTAACGTACACCCACAGTTTTTATCCATTGGTCAACTTGTTGTTGCGCTTGATTTATTGTCATACAAAATATTTTATCAAAAATAGTTCTTCGAAAAAATCTACAATGGTTCTCCCCCTTCGGGGGAGTTAGAGGGGGCTTTTCGTGTCAATCCAAATAGTAACAGGCCCGTCATTCAGTAAACTCACTTTCATATCTGCTCCAAATGTTCCGGTAAAAATTTTCTTTCCCAAATCTTTTTCCAGTTGTATAATCATTTTTTCATAAAGCGGTATGGCAATATCTGGTTTACTGGCTTTTATATAACTGGGCCGGTTGCCCTTTTTTGTGGCTGCATGTAAGGTAAACTGGCTTACCAATAAAATATCACCACCAGTATCTTTTACAGCAATATTGGGTACATGGTTTTCATCATCAAAAATGCGCAGGTTAACAATTTTGCCGCTCAGCCATTCAATATCTTCTGCGGTGTCAGCATCTTCAATACCCACAAAAACCAGCAGCCCGTTTTGTATGGCAGCTTTTATATTACCATTAATAGTTACACTGGCTTGGGTTACTCTTTGTATTACTGCTCTCATTGTTGCTGCATCTCCTTTTCAGCATCTAAGGTAATTTCATATTCGTGTACATCACCAGCATCAATACTTTCCACTACATAGGTATCAGGAATACTGTCGTGCCAGCCTCTTGCACCTGCCCCAAAAAAACTTAGTGCATCAAAAGGTATAAGGCGGCAAAAAGTACGGCCTGCAATTTTTGCAAAACTTGGTCTTTCGCCACTGTCGTTTACAATAGTGGTATTTGTGGCGCATTTACCGGCTGTGGTGTTAAATATGCCTTCCAGCAGCAGGTAGTAAATAACAATTGCGGGTATTTCTATCAGATATAATAGCGCAGGGCTGTCGGTAATATCATAA
>JAGVCC010000418.1 GCA_020059395.1 Chitinophagales bacterium
GCTGGTATTGCTTCTTTGCACAGCTTTGGTTATAAGTTTAGAAATGCTGAACACTGCAATAGAAACCTTATGCAATTTTATTACACTGAACCATCATCAAAAAATAGAAAAAATAAAAGACGTTGCTGCGGGGGCAGTGTTTGTTGCTGCAGTAATAAGTGTGGTATGCAGCGCCATTATTTTTATTCCCAAACTAATTATACTTTTTATATAAAATGAAAACACACATCAGTATTCATAAAACGGTATTGCTGCAAATTGCTTTTGTAAGTATGCTTATTGCCGGCCGTATATTATATTCAGGCCAGTACCGCTTTGTGTTTTTAGTTTGGAATCTTTTTTGGCCTGGCTACCTTTTGCAGTTAGCTTTTTATTAAGCAGCGGCGATAGTAATAAATTGAAACAATGGAGCCTGTTTGCCTTGTGGTTATTATTTTTCCCCAATGCCATTTATATAATTACAGACCTTATTCATCTTAAAGAAACCGGTGGTGTGCCTTTGTGGTATGATGCGTTGTTACTTTTTGCAGCCGCTATTACAGGTTTAATAATGGCATTTGTTTCTTTGCACAAAGCAGAGATATTTTTGCACGGCCATTTTAAACAAAAGCTGGTGCAGCCATTGATTGTTTTAATATTGTTACTGGGTTCGTTTGGTGTTTACCTCGGCAGGTTTCTTAGGTGGAACAGTTGGGATGTACTTACAAACCCTACCGGACTTGTTTATCAAATTGCACACCGGTTTATTTTTCCTTTTCAACATACAAGAACATGGGGTATTACAGTTTTGCTCACTGTTTTTTTATACCTGCTATGGCTCGCCATAAAAAAAATACCCGGTTTAAATAACCGGGCATCATTTATATAATTGTGTAGTCTTTTAAAAATCTAGCCCCATAGCAAAATACAATTGTGGTTTGCCTTTAAAAAATCCGTTCATGGTCCATGCAGCATCCAACTTTAAAAAGTAACCAAGTAAAGTACTGCGGGCTCCAAAACCATAACCACCGGCAAAAGGCCCAACACCACCCGCTTTTTTTGTAACCAGTACCTGGCTGCTTGCATTGGTGCCACCAAAAGAAATGGTGGGTCTTGAAAGTTTGTTGTACTGCCCGTTCCATGCAGTGCCTAAATCAGTAAACTGCACCAGTTGAAAGTTTCTTAAAAATGCATTGTTAATGGTACGTTTTAAAAGCGTACTAAAAACAGGCAGTCTGAACTCACTGTTAAACACAAGCGCATTGCTGCCATTGGCAATATTTTGTTTATAGCCACGCAGGTTTACAGCAAGGCTTTGAAATGCATAATTCTGGTCAAGCGCAGGTTTATTGCTTTCTGCAGTAATATAATAACGGTCGCTTCCGTCAGATGGTTTTTGATTGCCACCAAACATCATCCAACCATCGACACCACCCATAAAATAAATTATTTTTTGGTTGCCCCAGCTAAAATCGCCTGCGGCACGGCCTGCCCAAATAAAGTTTTGAAATATGGGATAATAGTACCGGGCATCAAAACCTAAGTTAAAAGTGTTTGGCCCATCAGCGGCAGCTACTTTATTTATTTGTGTATTATAGTCAAAATAAATTTTGTATCGCATACCTGTCCAAATATTCATTGTGGGATTTAAGCTGTTATCATAAACATATTCCAGCCGGTTTACAGAAAATAATGTTTTATCATCTTCTGCCAATAAAGATCCTGGATCAACAGCACCCACCACAGCTTTGTCGCTGCGTACACCAGATGTAAAGCGTATGCTTTTATGTATATCAAAAGGATAGCTGACATTACCCTGATATAAATTGGTTAATAGTTTACCCGGGTAAACACCGCCAAAAAATACCTGCTGTGAGTTGCGGTAATATGAAACACCCCAGTCAATTCTTCTTTTTAAATATTGAAAATTGGCAAACCACTCATTGTTTTTAAAGTTAGATGATATTTTATAGGCACCGGTAATTTTTACATCTTCCAGCAGTTCAGATGTACCAATACGTGTAAGCCCGTTAAGTGGAGAAGCTCCATTAAGCTGAATAGGGCCGCTTTGATCTCTGCCAAAATAAGGCTCGTAACGGTTTATTAAAACAGAGTTATTAAAGCCAAATGCACCTTCTTCAATATAAAATTTTGGTGGCTTGTACGGAAAGCGCTTCATGCTTTTTAATACACTCTCATTATCTGTATCCTCAATGCCAATGGTTGATCCGTTTACGGCATTGCTGTCTTTCTTTTCGTTGGCAAATTCATTTTGAAAAAAGTCGTCGTCCTTTTTAGGCACATCTGCAGGTGTTGTGCCAGATAGTGCTGGCCTATTGTACTCCGCCATTTTCTGCTTCATGTAGGTGGTGGGCTGTGCAGTTATGTTACGGCGGCGCAGTGCATCTTCATTAATTTTTAGTTTGTACAAAACCTTTTCATCACTCTGCCTTGTTACTTCACTCACCTGGTCGTTGGTGCCGGCAATACGGGTTTCGTACAATTTACTTTCGTAGTTGGTTAATGGAAAAGTATAAGCAGAATCACTCGATACAGAAACTACGGCTATAGAGTCAACATCTGTTTTTTTATTTACCCGTAATGCACTGTCCACTTCTTTGGCAGATGGGTTGCGTAAAATATCAGCACCAATTAATACTAAGGTGTCAAGCCCTTCTTTTTGGGTGGTAAAAAAGCCAGCGTAGCGGTTGCCAATACCATTTTCGTCACTCACAAAAGTAAAGTGGTTAACATTGTACTGCATGGGTTGGCGGGCATCTCCATACTTTAAATTACTCAGTTGCGTAATTTGGTTCAGTTCCGGCTTGTCCCCAAAATCGGTTACTAAAAATACATTGTAATGGTAATCACTTGGCAGCGATGTGTCCGCTCCTTTAGTGGTGGCAGTGGGCCGGTTGCTGGCAAATAAAATACCTGTTTTGTTAGGGAAGGTGGCAAAAGTGGCATCTCTGTCGTCGTACACATCGTTGGTAATTTGCCGGGCCTTTTCTTTATTAAGGTCGTAAATATAAATATCGGTATGGCCATTTTTTACGGCGCTTATTAAAAGTTCGTTACGTCGGTTTATGTAATTAAAATCCTGTATTAAATCAAACTGGTCTGTAAGGTCAAGCTTGTTATATTTTATTTTGGTTACAATATCATACACAAACATTTTTATTCTTCCTTCCTGTGTGTATATAACAGCAATACGTGTACCTGCAGGGTCCCATGCCACTTGCGGATAGTTAGGATTAATTTCATTTAGCTGGCTGCGTACCCCAATTTTAAGCAAGGTTTTGTTTACATCATCATCATTATAAATTACCCTTACAATTCCATTTTTATATTGTGTAACCACATAACTGCGGCTTTTTTTATTGGGGTTTACGTTCCAGCGGAAGTAGTCTGTTTTTTTATTAATGTCAAACCCTTCAATATAACTGCCCTTGGGATAAGGCTTGCGTTTGCTTATATCGTTGTAGTATTTTTCATCCTGGTATTCCATAAACTCAGTAAGCAAATCTTTAAACTTCTTTTTACAAATCTGCATACTGGCTTTGTTCAGGTTTTTGTAAATACGTGCCAGATACAGCAAAAAGGTTACGTTTTCTTTTTTGTATTTCTCCTCAATAAAATACCAAAAGCCGTGGCCTGCAATTTTGGGTTTGGCAAAAACAAAGCGTTGAAAATTTTTATAGTTGCTGCTAAGTATTTCACTTTTTAATTCATCATCCAAATCGGTGCTCCAGTTTTCGGCCAGATAAGCAGCATAGCCATCTGTAAGCCATTTTGGTAAATCAAGCAATGCCTGGTTGCTGGCAAATTCGCCAAGGTCGTCACCAAACAAAATATTATCGGTAAGCACACTGGCTATACCAGTGCGTATTTGTAAGCGAAGTTTGGCATGGTCTGCATCGTAATACACTGCCATTTTATTATTTACCAGTTTGGTGCCGCCGCTGGTATTTTGCCAATCAATACCAAGGCCAATATTACTTTGCTGAAAGTCTGCATAATTATTATACACAACAATATTAGCACGGCGCTGTAAACTGTATTCGGCTGCAGTTTCAATTTGCGGCAGTTCTTTCTCTGCACTTTGCGCAGCAAACTTTGCCAACTCCTCGCCACCTTGTGTGTAATAAATATTAAAGTTTTTGGTTTGAAAATAATTCCACTTAAACTTTTTATACTGCACACGGTTTTTGCCAAACTGCACTGCGTTAACCTGAGAGAACGAGGCAACAGGTAACTGGCAACAGGCAAGAAGGAATAAAAAAATAATTTTGTAACGGGCTGTATTAATTTTGTTCAGCATCGTTGTGTCACTCACTTGTACGGCATACCTGTTTTCATCTTTTATCAAAGCGGTAACAGTGGCATTCGTTGGCAGTATCATAATATCTTGATTAAATCAGTATAATAAACTCAAAATTCTGTTTTTGGTTGATGCAAATGGCGTTTACTTTGCATACCTAATCGTTTACAGCTTAAAATTAGTTGTTTTACGGTAAAACTAAATTATATAAATATCAGCCCAAAATGTTAAAAATAAAGGCTTTTACCTTTAGCCCTATACAGGAAAATACGTATTTGCTGTACAACCAGTTTAACCAATGTGCTATAATTGACCCCGGCTGTTATTTTGATGCCGAAAAAGAACAAATGGCTGGGTTTATAGAAAAGAACGTTTTAAAAGCCGAAATGCTGCTTAACACCCATTGCCATTTAGACCATGTGTTTGGCAACAAATACGTTGCCGAAACCTACGGACTTACCCTGCAACTGCACGAAAAGGAAAAAGCCGTTTTAGAGTTTGCGCCCACCAGCGGCCTTATGTGGAATATGCCTTTTGATAACTACACAGGCAGTTTTATTTATTTAAAAGAAGGCGATGTAATAAAACTGGGCGATGATGAACTGCTGGTAATTGAAGCCCCCGGCCACAGCCCTGGCCATATTTGTTTTTACTGCAAGGCACAAAATTTTTTAATTGGCGGAGATGTATTGTTTAACCGCAGCATTGGCCGTACCGATTTGCCCGGCGGCAACCACGACACTTTATTAAACAGCATACGCCAAAAATTATTTGTATTGCCCGATGAAACGGTTGTGTACAGCGGCCACGGCCCCAGCACTACCATTGGGGAGGAAAAACTGGCGAATCCGTTTCTACAGTAAATATTACTCCAGCAAATACTTAATATCATCCAGCGATAAACTTTTTACAAAGCCATCTTCTGCAGTAATAAGGTCTTCGGCAATTTTCTTTTTGCCGGCGCTCATGCGAATGATTTTTTCTTCAATACTGTCTTTGCAAATCATGCGGTAGGCAAATACCGGTTGCTGTTGTCCAATGCGGTGGGTGCGGTCAATAGCCTGATTTTCTACAGCGGTGTTCCACCAGGGGTCAAACAAAAAAACATAATCGGCCCTGGTAAGCGTAAGCCCGGCATTGCCCGCCTTAAGGCTGATTAAAAAAACAGCCGCTTCACTTTCCTCACTTTGAAATGCCGCCACCAGATTCTGCCTTTTGCTTACATGTGTTTGCCCATCCAACCTTATGGTTTTAATGTTTTCCTTTTCAAGGTCACGTTCCAGTAAATCAAGCATACTGGTAAACTGGCTAAACACCAGTGCCCGGTGTTGCGGAATAATTGTTTTCAGTTCATTAATCAACACTTTTGTTTTAACACTGCTGCTGTCAAAAATGTCTTCGTCCTTCACCAGCTCACAACTGTTACACACCTGCCGCAGTTTGGTAAGCCCTGCCAAAACAGAAAGCTTGCCTTTGTTTAAACCGTTTTTATCAATATCCAGTAAAATACTGCTGCGTACATTTTCTTTAATGCTCTCGTAAGCCGTGCGCTGGCCGGTATCCATCTCACACCAAATTACAGATTCTGTTTTTTCCGGTAGGTCGGGTGCAGCCTGCTCTTTGGTGCGGCGCAATACAAATGGCTTAATTAATTTTTGCAGTGCAGCTGCTTTTTCAGCATCGTTTTTAAGTTTAATGGGCAGGGCGTATTCTCTTTTAAAAAATTCGCTGCTGCCCAGCAGGCCCGGCAGTAAAAAGTGCATTTGGCTAAACAGGTCTTCGGTGCCATTCATAACCGGAGTACCACTTAAAGCCATACGTGTTTGCGCAGTAAGTTGCCAAACAGCTTTTGTTATAAGTGCCGCAGGGTTTTTTATGTTGTGGCTTTCGTCAATTACCGCTGTGTTCCAGGTTGTTTTTTGTAATAACGCAATATCCTGCCGCAGGGTGCCGTAGCTGGTAATAATAATTTGGTGTTCGGGCTTATCAATGTCTTCATTCTGCCGCCCGGCACCATGAAAAACTAAGGTGTTTACCTGCGGTGCAAATTTTTTAAACTCTTCCTGCCAGTTATACAGCAAACTTGCCGGTGCCACCACCAAATGTTTTGCAGCCGCATCCGCTTCAATTTTATGCAATAAAAAAGCAATGGTTTGCAAAGTTTTGCCCAAACCCATATCATCCGCCAAACAGCCGCTGCCGCCAATTTCACTCAGCAGGCGCATCCATTCATATCCTTTTTGTTGATAGGGACGCAATGATTTTATTTGTAAGCCTTGCGGTAAAGAATATAAGTCCGCATCTTGTTTTTCCCACTGTTTCCATTTGCTAAACCATGTTTGGTTAATGGATGATGTGGTGATGCTTTGTGTTGCCGGTGCTGCATCCATTTCCTCACTCATCAAAATCCATTTGGGCACCAGCAGTGCTTCATTACGTATTTTCCCATGCCGTAGTAACAGGCCGTATTGCTGCAGCCATTCATCACCCAGCACACCCAGGCTGCCGTCTTTCAGCATCACCGCTTTTTGGCCATTCAACAAACTTTTTTGCAGGTATTGCAACGGAATTTTTTCTTTACCAAATTTTACCACCAGTGCAAACACCTGCCAGTTGCCCTCTGTTGGCAGTTGTTTAAATTGTGTATCGGCCTTTACCTGCGCAAACCTAAAGTGTTTCATCAGGTCAATGCCCGGCATGTCAATTTCCATTTCTAACATGCGGTGGTACACACTAAGAAACCAGCCTTTTTTTTGTGCCTCATCAAAGTTGAGGTAAAAAAAGCCATTGTTTTGCGAGGCAAATTTTGGGTGCAGGCTGCGTACAAACTGCACAAGTTCCTGCTCTTTTTCTTTATGCCTTGCTATGGTTACACGCTGTCCGTTTTGCTGCACCGTTGTTTCGTTTTCAAAAGGCCCGTCCACAACAAAGCCTTCGTATACAAAACGGGGTTCCAGTTTTAAAAAAGTATTGTTCAGTTCACTCAGCATTATCTGGTGCTGTGGTATTACAATTAATTGCTCGCCGCTGCTTAAAATGCTGTCGTCTGTTTTAAAGCCCTTATCTTTTAATTGGGCAATCACAGTTTTTAATGCATCAGTTTCGGCATGGCTGTATTGTAATGTTTGTTGCTGCAGCCAGTTGGCCGTTTCGTAACTTTTGGCCGACAGCTGATAAAAAGTATGGTCTTGCTCCAGCAAAAAATTAAAACGGGTAAACTGCTGCAGCGGTAGTTGCCTGTTGCCAGTGGTAACCATTGCTTGCAGTAAAAAGCAGCTATCGTTTTCCAAAACGGTAAAAGCCAGCTCTGCCGGATAATTATAAAAATTACACTTTACAATTTGCACTGCTGCGCCACCCGTTACTGCATAATATAGTTCCAGCTTAGCTGCCTGCTGCCGCAATAACGTAAACTGTGTTTGCACATGTTTGGTAAACGATTTTTGCAGCATAGCTTTATGTGCTGCCGCCTCTTTTATGTACAGCAGTTGCTGGTACAGGGCACCCTCGGTTTTTTCCAATTCTTCTTTAGATAATGAAAGCAAAATTTTTACGCATTCATCACTTAACGAAGGGAAACAGTTTTTTATATGCGCCCTTGTTAAAGGCAGCTCGCCGGTTGTAATGCCAGTGGGTGTTTTTATTAACTGCCGTATTTGCAATACCGGCCGTTTAGTAAAAATATTTTTTGGGCTGAAAAGAAAAGTTGATTTGGTGTTACGGTTATTCATCATAAAAAACTGGGCGCAAAAATAGGGGATGGTAACTCAATTTTAAACCTAATTTTTAGTAAAATGAACCTGCTTATTTTAGAGGTGACACCTCTTTAACGTTCCTGCTAACTTAAAAGCTTATTCTGAGAGGTGTCACCTCTAACTGCAATTTTAAATACGGCCAAACTAACATGGTACTTGGTAATTATAAAATAAATTATCTTTCAAAAAAATTACAACCATGCTTTTACCAATTGGAGACGATAACAGTGCTATAACCACAAGGCCTTATGTTACCTACGCATTAATAGCAGCCAATGTGCTGGTGTGGATTCTTTTTCAGCAAATGAGTGGCGAAAGCGATTTTACATACGCTTATTCCACTGTGCCTGCAGAAATTTTAACCGGTAACGATATCATAACACAGGCACGGGTACAGGTGGATGAATACACCGGCCAGCAGTTTTTAATACCGGCCTTGCAGCCAACCAATATTCCGGTTTACTTTACACTTATTACAAGCATGTTTATGCACGGCAGCTGGATGCACCTTGGCGGTAACATGCTATACCTTTTTATTTTTGGCGATAACTTGGAGCACAGGCTGGGCTGGAAGCGGTATTTGATTTTTTACTTAGTTACCGGAATCATAGCTTCACTCAGTCATGTATTTTCCACTTATTTTTTACAGCAAAGCACAATCACACCAAGCTTAGGTGCCAGTGGTGCTATAAGCGGAGTGCTGGGTGGATATATGATGCTGTTTCCTAAACTAAAAGTAAAAGCCCTGTTTCTGTACCAGGTTATTGTAATACCGGCAGCATTGGCGCTGGGTGTTTGGATAGCGTTTCAAATTGTAAGTGGTATGCTGAGTGGCGGCGGTGGCGGTGTGGCGTATGCGGCACATATTGGTGGGTTTATTGCGGGGGTGCTGCTGATAAAATTGTTTGATAAAGGGGCAGCAGGACAAAACACAGAACGATTCAGCTAACGTTTAATTAAAATACTATAAAATGAAATTACCTGATATTGAAAAAGTTGCCGAAGAGGTACACAAGGCATGGATGAAAACAAAAAAAAGCGCTGGCATTCATTCACGCAAGGCAGAAGACGGAGAAGAGCTGATGGTGCCCTACGAGCAGCTGAGTGAAAAACAAAAGGATACGGACAGGAATACGGTGAAGGCGGTTTATGAGGCGATTGAGAAGTTGCAGGGGAAAGAAAGTTAAGTTTCTGTGTATTTTTTTTATAAAGTGATTATATTTATTTAATAAACCTTATGGCTTAATTTATGAAATACGTTTTGTTATGTTTTTGTTTTACTCTTTGTTTATTTCAAGCAATAGCTCAAAAAGGGGTTTTTAAATGGGAAACTGAATTGTGTGAACATAAGGGGCTTTTTGATTCTTTAAAAATTAAACGAAATCAGATTCAAGGGGCCCATGCGCTTACAAATAGTTCTGATATGTCGCAACAACCCTACTTTTTGTTACTCCCCAGTGTTTATTCTATTGAGGATTTAAAGAAAGTAGATACAGGGAAAATTTCAGAAAATTATTACCTGTTAAAGCAAAAATTTCAAAATATAAAATTGCCTGCGTCAACGGCATGGGAAAACTACCGAACACAGCAGATAAAAGCAATAGAAGAAAATTACAAAATGGGTAAAGTATTGGCAACGGCCTTTGTTAGTGATAATTATACAGGCATTGCCGAATTTAAAGATAAATGCAGTACTCAATATACTGAAGCACTGCAGGCTGGAGGAGATAAATTGTTGGATGCATGGAAAAATCTTGTAAATAAAAGCGCAAAAAATAATGGTGATCCGAAAAGAGTAATTACAGAATATGAACAAAAACTTAATACGCCAGAAAAATATTTACATGCAAAAGTGGAAATATTAACCTTTGGATGGAGCAATTGTGTTTCAGCTACAATAAAGGGTTACGATGGTACTAATGCCACCATTGCTTTTCGGAAATTATTTAAATCCGTAAAGGATGTATGCAGCGAATAATTTTGGTTTAATTGACTTAGTGTTTCCGCTCCATGCATAACTCCACAAGTACCCCATTAGTTCCCTTAGGATGTAAAAAACAAATCAATTTATTATCGGCGCCCTGTTTGGGTGTTTCGTTCAGTAAAGTAAAGCCTTCTTTTTTCAAGCGCTCCATTTCGGCATAAATATCTGCCACTTCAAAAGCAATATGGTGCATGCCTTCGCCCTTTTTCTCAATGTATTTGGCTATAACACCATCGGTGGTAGTGCTTTCCAGCAATTCAATTTTGGTATCGCCTTTTATAAAAAATGCGGTGTTTACTTTTTCGCTTTCCACCGTTTCGGTTTTATAGCAGGGGGTGTTCAGCAGTTTTTCAAACAAGGGCACACTAATGGCTAAATCTTTTACGGCTATACCAATATGTTCGGGTTTAAGCATATATGGGGCTTTAATGTTTAATAACAGTACATCTGTTGAACGGAGCGACGCCACTGAAGAAAAATCAGGGTTTTGCCGCTGGTTTCCAAACATAATTTTACGAAATTGGTAAAATACCGCTGTGTTACTAAATGGCTGGCTAAAATAGAACCTTTTGCAGTAAATTTGCGTTATAACACAGAAATAAAAAAAGACAGACATGGTGAAGTTGCCCATTTACTTAGATAATAATGCTACCACTCCAATGGACCCAAGGGTGCTGGAAGCTATGACCCCGTATTTTTTGCAGCATTATGGTAATGCAGCAAGCCGCAACCACCCTTTTGGCTGGCAGGCAGAAGAAGCAGTAGATTATGCAAGGGAGCAGGTGGCTAAATTAATTGGTGCCGACCCAAAAGAAATAATTTTTACCAGCGGTGCTACTGAAGGTGATAACCTTGGTATTAAAGGTGTGTATGAAATGTATGCCAGCAAGGGCAACCACATTATTACAGCAACAACTGAGCATAAAGCAGTTTTAGATACCTGCAAACACATTGAAAAAAGCGGTGGCGAAGTAACCTATTTGCAAGTACAGGCAGATGGGCTTATTGATTTGAAAGAACTGGAAGCTGCTATAAAACCCACCACTATACTTATTGCCATTATGTATGCCAATAACGAAATTGGTACGGTGATGCCTATTAAAGAAATAAGCGCCATTGCACGTAAGCATGGTGTGCTGTTGTTTACTGATGGTACACAGGCGGTAGGTAAAATACCGGTGGATGTAAATAAAGATGGTATTGACCTGATGGCTTTTACCGGCCATAAAATGTACGGCCCCAAAGGTGTGGGTGCATTGTATGTACGCCGCAAAAACCCAAGGGTAAAAGTAACAGCGCAAATGGATGGCGGCGGCCACGAACGTGGTATGAGAAGCGGTACTTTAAATGTGCCTGGTATAGTGGGTTTTGGTAAAGCTTGTGAATTATGCAGGCTTGAAATGGAAGAAGATACCAAACGCATCAGCAAAATGCGTGACTATTTGGAAACTGAATTATTAAAACTGGAAGAAGCATACGTAAACGGCAGCCGTGAGTACCGTTTGCCACATGTAACCAACATAAGCTTTAAACATGTAGAGGGCGAGGGTTTGCTGATGGGCTTTAATAAAAATATAGCCTTAAGCAGCGGCAGTGCCTGTACTTCTGCCTCATTGGAGCCAAGCTATGTATTAAAAGCTTTGGGTTTGGGTGATGATTTGGCACACAGCAGCCTGCGGTTTGGATTAAGCCGTTACACTACACAGGAAGAAATTGATTACACTATTAAAGCCATTAGCGAAACAGTATTAAAGCTGAGAGAAATGAGCCCGCTGTGGGAAATGTATAAAGAAGGAATTGATTTAAGTACGATTGAGTGGGCACACCACTAAATGGTAAAAAGGTTGACAGGTTAATAAAGTTGATAAGGCCTGTCAGTTATCCCTTTTCAACTTATCAACTTTGTTAACTTATAAACTTAAAAAAATGGCATACTCAGAAAAAGTGATTGACCACTATCAAAA
>JAGVCC010000430.1 GCA_020059395.1 Chitinophagales bacterium
AGTGAAACTGTTTGGCGCCAGGCTAACCGTTACAATGTACCACGTATTGGTTTTGTAAATAAAATGGACCGTAGTGGTGCCGACTTTTTAATGGTAGTGAAGCAGGTAATTGACATGCTTGGCTCTAAAGCCGTGCCATTACAGTTGCCGATTGGTGCAGAAGATAATTTTACCGGTGTGGTGGATTTGATTAAAATGAAAGGTATCATCTGGCACATGGAAACAGAGGGTATGACTTATGATGAAATACCTGTACCTGCTGATATGCTGGAAGAAGCGAACGAGTGGAGAGCCAAACTGGTGGAAGCCGTTGCTGAATACGATGACAAACTGATGGAGAAATTTTTTGAAGATCCTAATACCATCACCGAAGAAGAAATGCATGAAGCCATCCGCAAGGCTACAATCGATTTATCGATTGTACCAATGATGTGTGGTTCATCGTTTAAAAATAAAGGGGTGCAAACAGCGCTTGATGCAGTTTGCCGTTACTTGCCTTCTCCAATGGATATTGAAGCGGTAAAAGGAATTAACCCTGATACTGGTAATGAAGAAGTTCGTAAGCCAGATGCAAAAGAACCATTTGCAGCATTGGCATTTAAAATTATGACCGATCCGTTTGTGGGACGTTTGGCATTCTTCAGGGTGTACTCTGGCCATCTGGATGCTGGTAGTTATGTGTTGAATGTAAGAAGTGGTAAGAAAGAACGTATCAGCCGTATTATGAAAATGTTTGCCAATAAACAAAACCCAATCGATTCTATTGAAGCAGGTGATATTGGTGCAGCAGTTGGTTTTAAAGAAATTAAAACCGGTGATACTTTGTGCGACCAGGATCATCCGATTACTTTGGAAAACATGTTTATTCCCGAGCCGGTAATTGCCATTGCTATTGAGCCAAAAACTCAGGCCGACGTTGATAAAATGGGTATGGCTATTGCCAAACTGGTGGAAGAAGATCCTACATTACGTGTGAACACAGATGAAGATACCGGCCAAACCATTTTACGTGGTATGGGTGAGCTGCATTTGGAAATTATTGTTGACCGTATGCGCCGTGAGTTTAAAGTGGAAATTAACCAGGGTGCACCACAGGTGGCTTACAAAGAAAGTTTTGGTACTACCATTGACCATAGAGAAACACTTAAAAAACAAACGGGTGGCCGTGGTAAATTTGCCGATATCGTTTTTGGTTTTGGTCCTGCTGATGCAGAATGGCTGAAAGAAAACGAAGGCAAACACTTCCAGTTTGTGAATGATATTTTTGGTGGTAGTATTCCAAAAGAATTTATACAACCAATACAAAAAGGCTTTGAAAGTGCTATGACTACCGGTGTGTTGGCAGGTTACCCTGTAAACAACATGAAAGTGCGCATTTTTGATGGCAGCTACCATGATGTGGATAGTGATGCGATGAGTTTTGAATTGTGTGCAAGAGCTGGCTTTAGAGAAGCAGGCCGCAAAGCAAAACCAACTTTACTGGAGCCGATTATGAAAGTGGAAGTATTAACCCCAGACCAGTACATGGGTGATGTTACCGGCGACTTAAACCGCCGCCGTGGTATGCTGGAAGGTATGGACAGCCGCAATAACCTGCAGGTTATAAAAGCCAAAGTGCCTTTAAGCGAAATGTTTGGTTATGTAACGCAGCTGCGTTCACTATCAAGCGGCCGTGCCACTTCTACCATGGAGTTTAGCCATTATAACCCTGCACCAAACAACGTTGCAGAAGAAGTAATAGCTAAAAACAAAGGCAAACTTAAAGTGGAAGATTAAATAACCGCTTTGCATAATACCACAAGCCCCGCATTTTATATGCGGGGCTTTGTTTTAAGCAGTATTATTGTTTTTCTGATGATCTCAAACGATTGCGTTAAAAATAATGGTACTCATATTTGTTTTCAATCTACATTTGTGCTTAATTTTTTTGAAATGGTTTTTTACCGCTGAAAAATTCAATGGTAAAATACCTGACTCTTAAAAAATCCTCACCTTGTATCATTTAAATTAATCAGTGTGTCAGCACATAGTAATGTAAACAAAGTAACCGCAGCCGGTTTACTTGTTGCCCTTGGAATTATTTACGGAGATATTGGTACATCACCGCTGTATGTTTTCAGCGAAATTATTAATGGTAAAAAAATTGAACCACTTTTAATTATTGGCGGCCTCAGTTGTATTATATGGACGCTTACGCTGCAAACTACCTTAAAGTATGTAGTGCTTACACTTAAAGCCGATAATAGGGGAGAAGGAGGGATATTTTCTTTATATACACTGGTGCGCCGCCGAAAAAAATGGCTGGTTATACCAGCAATGATTGGTGGTGCCGCTTTGCTGGCCGATGGTATGATTACGCCGCCCATTTCAGTTTCGGCAGCAGTGGAAGGTTTGCGTAATATTCCACAATTGCACGACATACAGGACAATACCATTATTATTATTGTGCTGGGCATTTTAGCGGCACTGTTTTTTATGCAGCAGTTTGGTACTGCCAGTATTGGAAAAATGTTTGGGCCCATCATGCTCATTTGGTTCAGTATGCTGGCTGTGCTGGGCATTAGCCATATTTCCGACGACTGGAGTATTTTAAAAGCTTTTAACCCTTACTATGCAGTTAAATTACTAACGGTTTATCCTAAAGGTTTTTGGTTGTTGGGTGCGGTGTTTTTATGTACCACAGGTGCGGAGGCATTGTACAGTGATTTAGGTCATTGCGGCCGTGCCAACATACGCTATACATGGGTGGGTGTAAAAATTTGCTTAATACTAAACTATCTTGGCCAGGGAGCTTTTTTACTGCACACACATACCGGTAAAACCTTTGCCACCGCAGAACATATTAAGGATGTGGCAGGCGCAGAACTATTAAAAAATCCTTTTTTTGAGGTAATGCCCAACTGGTTTTTATTAACCGGAATTATTATTGCTACTGCGGCTGCTATTATTGCCAGCCAGGCATTAATTAGTGGTTCGTTTACTTTAATTAGTGAGGCCATTCGCCTTAATCTGTGGCCCAAAATGAAAATTATTTACCCAACAGAGGCCAGAGGTCAGTTGTTTATACCGGGTATTAACACCTTGCTTTTTACAGGCTGCGTGGGTATAGTATTATATTTTCAAAATTCAGGTGCAATGGGCGCTGCGTATGGTTTAGCCATAACATTGTGTATGTTGGCCACCACTATTTTGTTTTCAAACTATTTAGTACTGCACCGGGTGCAAAGCTGGCTGATATATTTATTTCTGGCAGTTTTTCTAACTATAGAAATGGCATTTTTAATTGCCAAC
>JAGVCC010000297.1 GCA_020059395.1 Chitinophagales bacterium
ATTGCCTAAAGCAGTTGCTTTACCGGTATTTAAATTTATTTGATACAGTGTAGTGGCGGTACCATTGGCCATGCTTGCCAACGCAACTGTATTATCTGGTGAAATATCAAAACCAGCATCTGCTGTGGTGCCGGGGGTAACACCCAATACACCTACTTCAACAAGGGTGCCGTTGTTGGGCGGGTCTTGTTTATATAATTTATTTGTGGCAAGGTCAATATCAAATAAAACAGTTGCAGACGATCCGGCAACACTATTGGTATATGCAGCACCAGCCACAATTGGAGTGCCCGGGTTTAAAGCCATATCCGTTGCAGCAACAGCGCCAGTTTCAGGGTGTAGTCTTAAGTTTTGTCCGGCGCTTGTTACCACACGTATGCGGTCAACAGTAGGGTTAAAATCAAACCCGGCCAATGTGCCTGTTAATGCCGGTGTAAATGCTGCTGCACCTAATGCAGTGGCGGCACCGGTTTCATGATTAATTATGTATAAACGGCTGCTGTTACCAAGGCCGTATAACTGGCCGGTGGTGGGACGAAAGTCTATTGCTAAAATTTTTTCGCTGGCACCTAGGCCTGTTATATTTACAGTGCTTATTGCGGTTTCAGGTGCTTTGGCATTGTATTTTACTAATTGATTGGTGGCGGTAAGTCCGTAGAAAACTATATCTGGTTTTACAACAGTATCTGTTGGTGGTGTCATCATATCTGCCGTATCATTTTCGCAGGAGGATAATAAGAGAATGGCTGCAGCACATACTGCGGTTGCTAAACGGTTAAAAGTAGTTGACATAAGTTTTTTTCAATACCTACGTCAAAAAATTGGCAATGGATTTACCATTTTAAAATTAATTTTGAAAAAAGTAACACCATGAAAAGAACCACTACAGTTTTTATGCTGCTGTGTATTTTTTGCACACAAAAACTAACCGCACAACAGCAGTATACTTATAAGCCCGATGATCAGAAACTGTATGATACGATTGTAAAGCTTGACAGTATCTTCTTTTCGCTTTATAACAACTGTGCCACACAATTACAGGCTTACACTGATTTTTACAGTGACAGTATTGAATTTTACCACGACAAAGGCGGACTAAGTACTTCAAAACAAGAAGTGGTGGATGGTACTAAAAAAAATATTTGCGGCAAGGTTACAAGAGAGTTGGTAAAGGGCAGCGTGGAAGTGTACCCCATTCCCGGTTACGGTGCTGTGGAAATAGGGTTACATCTGTTTCATAACAACCAGGAAAAGCAAACCGGTCCGCCAAAGGTTTCAAAATTCATCATATTTTGGCATAACACTGATAAAGGATGGAAAATTACAAAAGTGGTGAGTTTACATTAAAGCATTAAATGGCTATATTAGTTTTTTAAAATTGTAATGAAGCCATTTTTATTATTATACTGTTTTGCTTTTTTTATTACCACTGCTGTTGCACAAAGCAACTACCGCTTTATTGCTTACAATGTTTCCAACGGCCTTTCGCAAAACAGTGTGCATTGCATTTATCAGGATAGCGATGGCAAATTGTGGCTGGGCACACAAGACGGCTTGAACAGTTTTGACGGCCGTAATTTTAAACATTACAAGTACAATGCTGCAGACAGCACCACCATCAGCGATCAATTTGTATTATCTATAACAGAAGATGCACAGGGTTTTTTATGGGTGGGCACACGCAGTGGTTTAAACCGCTTTAATAAACGTACCGGAAAGTTTGAACGCATTTATTTAATTGCAAACGAACAAAATATTATAGGCGGCCCATATCCACATTTAACTGTAAGCACTCATAAAGAAATTTTGTTACCCCGTGGTGCCGGTTCATCTGTTGTTACTAAACAGGGTGCTTTACTTAAAATAGATTCCGCAATAAGCAGCTTGTATTTACCTGCGTATGATAACCAAAATAAATTGTGGGGCATTAATCAAAATGGAGAATTGTGTACAGCGGTAATTAACAATCAGACAGTACAAATTACAACACTTTCAAAATTACCCATTACAAACCAGCAGGTAAAATACCGTTGTGCTGCTGCGGATGATGGTATTATATGGTGCTACCCTGCCGGCATTGCAGCAGGAGCTGTTTATTTTTTTAACAGCCATACCAAACAGTGGCTTAATAATACTGTTGCTGTACCGGCACCTGTAAATCATTTAATGGTAACCAAAAATGGTACTGGCTGGGTAAGCACACTTACGGGCTTGTATATTGTTACCGCTAAAAATGCTATAAAAAAAATTAATGCCGATGCATCTTTAAATAATGAGTTGCCTGCCGGTAATATTTTATATACTTACCAAGACAGACAGCATAATATTTGGGCAGGCAGTGCCAACGGCGGCTTTGCATACTACAACCCCGAGTTTGATAACTACAATTTGTTAAGTACTAATGTGGCCAACGAAGCAGTTACTGCAGTGACTGATGCGGATGCCAACACCCACTGGCTGGGCAGCGCCAATGGTTTGTACCGCATGAAAAAAAACGACAGCGCTGCTTTTACTGTTGCAGAAAAATTGTTTAGCGGCAGCCGCATCACGGCCTGCGTTAAAGACCAGCAAAATAATATTTGGACAGCCGTGCAAAACGACGGGCTGTATATTTTAACTGCCGCAGGCAAAATAATTAAAGCTTACCATCAGGAAGACAGCAGCCTGCAAACGAAAAATATTTTATACCTGCAGTGTGACAGTAAAGGCCGTGTACATGTTTGCACCGAAAGAGGTTTTTACATTTTTACTTCTGCTGAAAAATGGATAAGCCATTACAAAGCTCCTAAAGACATAAGCCGTGGTGGTTATTATGTGCTGCATTGCTACGAAGACAAACAGAAAAATATTTGGTACAGCAAGCATATTGGTATTGAAGTGCTGGATGAAAACCTGCAGTTTAAATTTACCATCAGCAGTGAGAATAATAACAGCCCTATAAAACGCAGCATTATTACCGGCTGCACACAGGATGATGTAGGTAACATGTGGATAGCCACATTAAGCAACGGGCTCTATCGTTTTGCAAATAATAATTTACAGCAGTTCAGCACAGCGCAAGGGCTTTCCTCTAATATTATTTATGGTGTTGTTAATGATAACGAGGGAAGGTTGTGGGCCACCACCACAGCAGGCATAAATGTGTATGTGCCGCAACAAAACCGTTTTTATACTTTAAATACTAAAGATGGTTTGCCGGCAGATGATTATGTGCTGGGAGCAATTTATAAAAACAGCAACGGGCAAATACAGGTGGGCAGCTCAAAAGGATTAATTACCATTAACACTGCCAATATTTTTTTGCAAAACAAAAAAGCAGCAGCGCATATTACTGATGTAAAATTAAATGGCGAAAGCGTAGCCGCATTGGTGCAGCCATTGGTTATTCCACCCGGTAACAACACGGTAAGTTTCTATTTTTCTATTGCAGAAGCATTGCAGCCACGCAGTATTATTTATCAGTACCGCATGAAGGGTGTGGATGATACTGGATAATACTGCAGGACGATAACCATTCAATCACTTACACCAACCTGCCCTATAAAAAATTAACCATGCAGGTAAGGGCTGCCTATGCCATACAGGATTTACCCAATGCCGCTGTTGAAGAATTTGTAATGGTGATGCAGCCGCCCTTTTGGAAAACCACCTGGTTTATGTTGCTGCTGTTAGCAGTGAACGCAGTTTTTTTTTATGCTGTGCTGCGGCAAATAAATATGCAACGTAAAAGAAAAAGAGAACAGTTGGCACAGGTACAAAAAGAATTACAGCTGGAAAGGGAACGCATCAGCCGGGATTTGCATGATAATATTGGTGCTTACACCTCTGCATTAATTGCAGGTATTAACCGCATAAAAGCCACCGACGAAAAAAATGATGAACTGAAAGAACTGAGCGAATACGCCGGCAGCATTATGGGCTACCTTAGGGAAACCATTTGGGTGCTGAATAATGAACACATAACACTTACCGCATTTACCGACCGGTTTAAAAACTACGCCACAAGAATAATAAAAAATTATCCGGGGCTTGCTGTATTGTTTACTGTTACCATTGAAAAAGAAAGGGAATTGTCTCCACAGCAATCGTTAAACCTGTTTAGAATTATGCAGGAAGCTTTGCAAAATGCATGCAAACATGCAGGTGCTACTGCAATTACCATTACAGTAACAGCCACAGAAAAAACAGCCATATCAGTAGCCGATAATGGTAAGGGCATAATAGAAAATAACAGTGGCGACAGTTACGGCCTGCAAAATATGCAGCAGCGGGCAGCAGAAATAAATTTTAATTTCGGCATACAGTCAAATGAGCAAACAGGTACAACTGTATTGCTGCATGAAAAATAAATAATGCATATGCAGCATTTGATGGTAACACAAAGCATATAAAATTTGCAGTATGGTATTAATAGGTGTGGTAGATGATAAACAGGTAAACCGCCGTACGGTAGAACGCAACCTTGCAACCTGCAATGGCTTCAGCATTGTATTACAGGCCAGCAACGGCGAAGATTTTATGGAGCAGATGGAAGCCCTGCCGGCGGATAAAAAACCACAAGTGGTACTGATGGATATTGACATGCCCGTGATGAACGGCATTGAAGCCATTGCTGTTGGCAGTATAAAATTTCCGGGTACAAAATTTTTGGTGCTTACGGTTTTTGATGATGATGAAAAAATATTTGAAGCCATACAGGCCGGTGCCAGTGGTTATTTATTAAAAGATGATACCGCCGTACAATTGAACGAAGCCATTTTGCAAACGCTGGAATACAATGCCGTGCCCATGAGCCCCACCATTGCCCGTAAAACACTCAGCTGGCTGCG
>JAGVCC010000348.1 GCA_020059395.1 Chitinophagales bacterium
AAAAAAGATGGCAGTGGTAACTGTGCGCCGGTAACGGTAAACGGTATTTATAAGGTGGATTCTGCATTGAATGTTTCAAATTTTGTAGATGTAGAGGTAAATGTGGTGTTTCCCGGTACATTCGACATAAAATCAGATACCGTAAACGGTTATTCCTTCAGTAAAAAAGGCCAGGTAGCTTTTGGCACAAATATCATACGTCTATACGCAATCGGTAAACCCATTGCTGCAGGCACCAATAATTTTACCATTAAATACGGCAGCAGCGTGTGCATATTTAGTGTAAGTGCTGTGCCTTCCAACACGTCTGGTGCGGTGTACACCATTGGTGGTGCACCTGGTGCCTGCGCTGGTGCTATAGCTGGCGGCACTTATAAAGCCGGTGTTGCATTAAGCCCCAACAATACATTAACCATACAGGTAAATGTATCGGCGGTAGGATTTTATACCATTGGTGCAGCCAGTACAAATGGATTTATATTTTCGGGCAGCGGTGTTTTTACCGCAACAGGTTTGCAAAATGTAGTGCTTACAGGTTCGGGCACGCCAGTTAATGCCGGGCTATCGGTTGTTGCGGTTACTAACCTTAGTGCAACATGCAGCTACACCATAACAGTACAAACAGGTACTGGCGGCGGTACAGGGGGTAATTATTATTTTCAGTTTAACGATGGTACCACACTGGTGCAGGCCGATACCGGAACCGTGGTTGCATTAATAGTACCTAACAGCCCGCTGGTTGCGTTAAGTGTAGGTGCTTTTTCTGCAAACAGTGATAGCTCATTTACACTGGCAGTAACCACTACGGGCACTCCTGTTATAGGCGTTACTTACAATACTAATAATATCGGGGTGCCGCTGTCTGTTTTCAATGTACTGTCTGCAACCAGCGGACAAGTTTACCAAGCAGATTTTAGCACACCCATAAAAAATATTGCTGTTAAGTTCGACGTTATAGATGCAGCCAATAAGGTGGTAAGCGGTACCTTCAGCGGTACGGCAAACGGCCCCGGCGGTAGTGCCCGAACCATCACAAACGGAAAATTCAGGGCCAAACTTCCATAATGTATTTGTAAGGCTGTATAAAAGCCCGTACCAATAAATTTTTTAGATAAATGAAAAAAATATTAGCGCTTAGCATTGGTTGTATAATACTGTTGTCATCATGCCTTAAAGAGTTTAGTAACGAAGGCGAAGACGGAGCTGGCGGTATTATTGTTGGTGCCGACTGCCGCATCAGCAAAATTGCTTATGCCGACAGTGCATCTGGAGGTGGGCTTGGCTCTTTAAGTGCAGCCATTAACAGCAGCGATGAAGTAACCAGTATTACAAAATTCGACAGTCTTGCTTTAACAATAGACTTTAATTCGCTGCCGCAATATTTTGCCAACGGCGATACTGTTTATATTGACCCCGACCAGTATTTTGTACGCACCGTCGGCACTAAACGCATCCGTATGTTTCATGGCTTTGTAGACCCCACAGTGCCCACATCGCCAGAGTATGATGTAAACTATGTGTACGACGGCAACGGCAAGCTGATGCAAAAGCTGTACAACTTTACCTTGTTTCCCGGCATTACTTACCAAGAGGTTACCTATACCTATGCCGGCGGCAACCTAGTTGGCATGACGAATATTGATGCCTTTACCGGGAATTTAATAAGCGACGCTTCGCTTACTTACTACAGCAATATTGCCCCTAAAAATTTTCTGTATTTATTTCCAGATGAAAATACACTGCCGGAGTTCAGCCAGTTTTTTAATTTTGGAGGCCGCTCTGCCAATGCTGTAAAAAATGTAAAAGTGCGTTATTACGATCCCGGAAATATTTTAAGAGACTCTGCTGTTTCTGAATTTAAAGGATACATTATGAGCCGAGATAATTATGTACTGAGTACTTATATGATTGGTGATGACCAGCCTGCAGTACCCGCACTGGAAGGCAAACTAAGTTTTAGCTACAAGTGTAAATAATATTTAAAATTGCAATAGCGAAAGGTTACCTGAGGGTAACCTTTTTTTGTGGAGCTGGAGATTTGGAAGTTAGTTGTTTTGTATAATATGCCGTGGCTTTTTTATTTTCACCCTCTCTTGTTTTACAGAATACTTTTCCAATTTGCACTTGCCAGCACTACAGATGTTTCTACCTGCCTTGTTGGAATTGTCCAGTATCTTGGTAATAAAATATTAATTTCCGGCCTCTCTAAAAGCCGGAATCCATTTTTAAGATAAAAACTAATAGCCCATTCCGCATCTGCCCAGGTGCCAATCAGTACTGGTGTAGACGATATTGAATTTAAATGTGTTAATAATGCACCGCCAATGCCTTTGCCTCTTTGGTTTGTCCTTACATAGGCGTGGCGAATAAGCGTAACATCTCCTTTAAATTGAATGCCCATTACACCAATGAGTTTGTTATTTTCTATAAAGCCCCAAAACTCCACACCATCAGCAATTTGATTTTTTAATTCTTCTTCTGGCATATATGGTTCATGCCATCTGTCCTCTGGTATTACACCTTTGTATGCAATTGATGCGTCGTTTATAATTTCGTAAATGTCATTGAAGTCTTTTTGTTCGCATTTTACTATCATAAAATTTTTATTTTATTAGTCTTAGTACTCCCTTTTTTTCTTACAAGTTCGTTTTTTTTTATTATGCTTTATGCCATTCTAAGATTTCGGGGTACGATAGTTTCCGAAAATTTCTTTTAGTTACATATACACCAATATATTATTACAATTTTTGAGTGATTTTTGTTTTAACTGTTACAAAAAATATAGCGTAGCAAATGGGCTCCGTTCCGCTTCGGCTGCGCCTTCGCTACACTACGCCCAATAACTTTGTATAAAACAGAAAATATTATACTTTTAAAAGGTACTAAAAAGGGTGAGCTTACAACATACACAATAAAATAAAATCTATTTTTCCTCCCTAAAAAAATCCCGTTGTACAACAACGGGATTTTAATTTTATAAAATAACTTTTTAATTATTCTACCACCACCCTTAAAGTAGTTGGCCCATCAGCGGTAATTACTTTTGCAAAGTATAAGCCTTTAGCCAAAGCAGCAGTTGGTATTTGTATATGGCTTTGTACAGATAAAATGCTGTACACCACTTTACCTGCTGCATTTAATAACTGTACAGTGGCAGGTGTTTGCCTTGCGGCAGTTTTACCAATATACAGGTTAATATAATTGGTGGCAGGGTTAGGTGCAATTTCCACCGTATTTCTTGCATTAAACAATGCATTACGAACAGCGCTTAATTCAAACTGCCCGTTTTTGTCTACCTGGCGCAGGCGGTAATAGTTAATGCCTCTTACAGGCGCATTGTCGTATGTTTCGTAATTAACCTTAACAGTGCTGTTGCCTTTTGCGGCTACAGTGGCTATCGTATTCCAGCTGTTGCCGTTGGTGCTGCGTTCAATTACAAAATGGCTGCTGTTTATTTCCAGCTCGGTTGCCCATGTAATTTTAGCAACATTATCCAGCTTAGTTACTTCAAACGAAGCTAAACGTACGGGTAACACTCCAAAATTATCGTCTCTGGTGTACCATATAGGGGCTGTTACAATACGGCTGGTGCCATTGGTAATATCTAAATAATAATAACCAGTGGCAAGGTTTGCCAGTGCTGTGTGCGTAAAGTTTAAACTGCTGCCAATAGCACTGTCAATCTTTACAGGCAGTACACCGTTGCCGGGCACACCATGCATCACTCTTATTACCGCTCCGGCAGTTGATGTGGTAGCATCAGTTAATGTTACTGCAATATTGGGTGCAAACCGGTCGGTAAAAATGCCGCCCATTATTCTTGCGTTTACGGTAAAATCAACTTTGGTATCACAATCCTGGGTGGCATAAAAATTCATGTTGCGTATAGCAGCAGTAAGGGCTGTTTTTGTATTTACTGTGGCAACTATTGCTGTTCTTGAGTAAGTGGTCCGTCCAAAAGTTGTGTAGTGGTTATCATGGTCAATTGTGGGGCCAAGGTGGTAACCTTTTGAAAGCAGTAATTGATAATACCAAAGCGTACTCATAGAGGAGCCGGGGTTAGAGTAGGTAGTATTGGTTGAGGGTGCAGGGCCGCTTTCAACACTTACTGCTGTAATGGCATCATCTGCCGCAGCATCATAAGCAATTGTGGCAAGATTATTAAAATCGCTTAAGCCAGGGTGCGCCAGTGAGGCAAAAGTGTTTGTGGCAATATTATCGTTTACCGTTTTAAACAAGCCTGTGCTGCTGGTGTACACACTTTTAGGTACATATACATCATAGTTATTGCTGGCTCCCCATGGGCCGCTGCCGCTTTCCCATCCCCATAAATCATCCATGCCATCACCATAAATTAATACGTGGCCGCCACCGCTTATCGTTCCCCATTCCATGCCATACATGGCTACAAAACCGGGGTTGCTGCTTGTAAATGTATTTGCCTGCGACGAACCTAAATGGTAGTTTGCTGCTAAACTACCGGGGTCGCCGTTAGAAAAATGGTTATGGTCTGATATGCCCAGAAAATCCATGCAAAGGGAGTTTTTGGCGTATGCATAATCATCAGCTGGTGTAAAGCCCGGCTGGTCCTTATTACCATCTGAATAATCGGAATGCGAGTGCAGTGTACCGAAATAGTAATTATTTAAAGGGGTATTGTTTGTAGCAATATTTCCGCTTAACGGTGCCCCTGCTGCATACTTGGTGCCACCGCTGCATATGCTGTTAGCTGCAAACACAAAGAAATAATAAGTGGTACCTGGTGTTAAGCCAGTTGCAACAAAGCTGGTATTGCCGGTGTTTGCAATTACCACACCACTGCCAAAGGCAGTGCCAACGTTATAATTAGTATTGTCTGCAGGAATGGCTCCTAAAGTGGCACTGGTACTTTGTATCACTAAATAATTATCCGCATCGGTAACAGCAGTAAATGTGCCTGATATAGCAGTATTGGTTGCAGCAAGATTTAAACTTGTTGGTTGAGACAATGGTGCCGCACAAGGGGGTAATGGCTGTGTGCTTTGCGAAGCGGTTAATGGATTAACGGTGTTGTACGCCGGACCGTTTACACAGGCAGCAGAGTTTATTGCAAATATAAAAAAGTAGTAGGTGGTATTAGGTGCCAAGCCAGTTGCAGTAAATGAAGTGGCTGCACTTCTTTGCACTACCACACCACCGCCTAAGGCATCTCCGGTATTATAAATAGTGCCATTTACTGGCGGGGCGCTTAATGTGGCAGCAGTGCTTCTTACAACTACATATTCATCAGCCGCTGTTGCTGTAAAAGAGCCCTGCACCGCTATTGTTGTTGTTGTGCCAAAAACCAACCCAGTTGGTTGCCCTGCAGGTGCAGCGCAAGGCGGCAGGCCGGCAATGGTGGAGGCAGTACCATTTAAAACAGTTGTTGTATAGTATAATGGTCCCCCGGTGCAAATGCCGTTAACGGAAAAAACAAAGAAGTAATAAGTGGTTAATGCTGTTAAGCCAGTGGCAGTAAAAGATGTGGCGTTGCTGTTGGCAATAACGGTGCCATCGCCAATATTATCACCTGCATTATAAATTTGTCCGTTAACTGGTGCACCATTTAAACTGCTGCTGGTGCTCATTACTACAATATAACCATCACAGGCAGGACTGGCCGCAGTAAAACTTCCTGCAATAGCAACATCGGTAATGGTACCAAATGTAAGGTTAGTGGCAGGTGCTGTTGGCGCCACACAAGGCGTGGTGGCAATGGCGGTAATTTTTACATTGTCTATTGCAATTTTTGGCCTTGAACCTGTTGTGCCGCCTGTTTCTCCATTATAGTAATAAAAACGGATTAATGTGTTTGCATTATTATTAAATGATGCTGGCAACGGCACATTTGTTTTTGAGCCTGATAAAACAAGATTGTTGGTGAAGTTGAGTACATTGGTAAGCTCTGTAAAAGTAACACCACGGTCGGGGCTGCCATATACTCTTAACGAGCCAGGCCTGTTATCTCCGGCGCCAAGAAGATTGTTTTGAATAGTGGTGTAATCAAAACTTAAAATGCCTGCATTTACGCCGGTAAAGTCAACCCATATATCTATGCCTGCGCTGGTGGTGTTATTAGTGGTGCCGGTTGATAATAATACAATTGATTGTGTGCCCGGAGCAGGTAATTGGTCGGTTCCTTTTTGCACACCACCGCCTGCTACATTTGCACCGGGTGATGAAGGTGTTTGGAATGTATTGGTTTGTGTGGTTAAAATGGGCGCTGATGGAATGGGAGTAGTGCCATTAGTTGATAAACCATCCCAATGGTTGGCACCGGTGCCGTTAATAAAAAAATTGTCCCAGTTAACAATATCGGCAAAAGTTTCTGTAAAGGTTAAGTTTGATTGAGAAAGCATTGGTATCGCCAGCGGATTTAAATTAAATGCCTGCTGTGCACCGTAAGTGGTACCATTACCATCAGTAACATATGCCTTAAAATACACTCTGGAGTTTGGGGCTTGGCCGGTTAAGTTAGTACTGAAATTACCAGCTGCTAAATTAGATGCCGGTATTTGTGTGCCGGTGCCATTAGGGAAACCGGAAGTAAGGCTGTATTCAATACCATATGCAATTACATTGCTGCAGCCGGGTGTGCTGATGGTGCCGGGCAATGATGCTGTGCTGGCAGTAATAGTGGTGGCCGCATTGGTTGTTACCACCGTGGCGGTATTAACACCGGCACCTGTTGCTGCAACATTTATGCCTGCAACACCGCCGCCGCTTACAACAATATTTCCGTTGTATAATTGCACTGCAAGCGGATTGAATTTTACATAAATATTTTTTCCGGTAAAGCCGCTGCCGGTATAAGTAAAACTTAAAGTAGAAGTATAAGTGCCGCCAACCGTTTCGCAATAACTAAAGCCTGGCAATGCTGCAATATTAATGGTGCTGCTGTTGCTGCCATCAAGATCGCTGCCGTCCAATATAAATGAATTGGCCGCTGTGGTGGTGTTAATGCACACATTTCCAAAATCGGCTAAAGGGTTGGTTAATGATATTGCAGGGGTTCCCGCTGCCAGTCTTGTAACATCAACGGTGTACGTTTTTGTAGTGGTTAAATCTGCAGCGGTAACTATAGTTGTGATGATATTGCTGCCCACATTTAATGCAATTGCGCCAGATGGTGAGCCGCTGGTTACAGCATTGCCATTAACTGTAATTGTGGCACCTGCATCTGCCGCTGTTGGTGTAACGGTTATGGCGTTTACTGCGTTGGCAACGCTGGCTGTATAACTAATGGTGGCCTGCGTAAACACAGGTGTTAATGTACCGTTGCTTAAAATAAGATTTGATAAATTAGCATTACTAGATGCCGCTGCGGTACCGGTTAATCTTATGTCATCAATACGGATAGATGCAGTGCCGCTTTTTACAAAGCGTATTTTAAGTCCGTTTATTTGTGCGCCCACAGGTAAACTAATAGCTTTAGATAAATACCAGCCGGTACTGGCATTTGCCGCTTCATTAAATAAAGTAGCGGCTGTATTGGCCACCACTACCCATGCACTGCCATCCCAATATTCTACAGAAAAAGTAGCCAGTAATGAGGCCGACTCTTTTCTGTACCCAAACTGCAATACTAAATTGCTGAAGGTAGATGCATTAATACCATCAATACCCAAACCATAGCTGCCGCTTGTGGAGGTAAAAAAAACGTTGCCAGCGGCTGATGCTCCTGCGTAGGTAGAAGAAACGCTTGTAATACGCACATCTGCCGGCAAAGTGGCGCCGCCATTATTAAAGGTTAATACACCATTATTTTGCCAGCCTGTATAAGCTGCTATAGTTGTGGTACCAGTGGGAATGCCTATGTTTTCGGAAAAAATAGTGGTTTGTGCCAGCGTACTATTTAGTAAACACAATACACACAGTACCGAAAAAAACAGTTTGGTTAAATACGTTTTCCTCATGCTTATTAGTTTAGTTTTGAGCTGCCAAAAGTAGTAGTATAACTACAGGTTTGGTTAGTTTAGAAATGAATAATTTATTAACAATTGCCATCCTGTCAGCTTGTTTTAAATGGCACTTTGTTTGACAAGCAGGTATGAACCGAAAAAAATATGTATATGCAAAAAGGAAATATAAGAGTACAGACGGAAAACATCTTTCCCATAATAAAAAAGTTTTTATACAGCGACCATGAGATTTTTTTACGGGAGCTGGTAAGTAATGCTATTGATGCAACGCAGAAGTTAAAAACCCTTTCTTCTATTGGAGAAGCTAAAGGCGATTTGGGTGAATTAAGAATAGATGTAACACTGGATGCTGAAAAAAAGACACTCACCATCAGCGACCGTGGCGTAGGTATGACGGGTGAAGAAATGGACAAGTATCTGAATCAGTTAGCCTTTAGCGGTGCCGAAGAATTTTTAGAAAAATATAAGGGGCAAAATGAAAACGCCATCATTGGCCATTTTGGTTTAGGCTTTTACAGTGCCTTTATGGTGAGTGACAAAGTGGAAGTGTTTAGCAAGAGTTTTAAAGAAGGCGCAAAAGCAGTAAGATGGGAGTGCGACGGCAGCCCGGAGTTTACTTTAGAAGAAGTGGAGAAAGATATACGGGGCACAGATATTGTTTTGCATATTAACGAAGAAAGCAAGGAGTTTTTAGAGGCGCATCGGATTGAAGGTATACTGCAAAAGTTTTGCAGATTTTTACCAGTACCTATTTATTTTAAAGATGCTAATGAAAAACCTGCCGAGATTAAGGAGGGTGAAGAAGCACCTGTAGAAAAGTCAATCAACAATCCTGCTCCGGCATGGACAAAAAAACCAGCTGAATTAACTGACGAAGACTATAAAAATTTCTACAAAGAATTATACCCTTTTAGCGAACCACCGCTTTTCTGGATTCATTTAAATGTAGATTATCCGTTTAACCTTACCGGTATTTTATACTTTCCCAAAATTAAAAACAGTTACGAAGTACAAAAAGATAAAATACAGTTGTACTGCAACCAGGTATTTGTTACCGATGAGGTAAAAGAAATTGTACCAGAGTTTTTAATGCTGATGCATGGTGTAATTGACAGCCCGGATATTCCGTTGAATGTAAGCCGTAGTTATTTACAGGGCGACCCTAACGTAAAACGCATTAGCAGCCACATTACTAAAAAAGTAGGCGATAAGCTGGAAGAAATTTTTAGAAAAGACCGCAAAGCCTTTGAAGAAAAATGGGAAAGTTTGGGGTTGTTTGTTAAGTATGGTATGATGACGGATGATAAATTTTTAGAAAAGGCAAACAAATTTCACATCATGCAGCAGGCTCCATCTAACGCAACCAATGGGGCAGAGCACACTGAAGCAGCACAGGAATTTTTTACTATAGAGGAGTATAAACTGGCAACTGAAACGCTGCAAAAAAATAAAGCAGGCAACTATGTGATTTTATACACCACCGATATGGTGCAGCAGGATGCCTATATACAGCAAGCAACAGCCAAAGGATATAAAGTAGCCAAACTGGATACCATTATTGATAATGGTTTTATACAGCAAATGGAAATGAAATGGGAGAAAGTGCAATTTGTACGGGTGGACAGTGATATTACCGATAATTTAATTGACAAACAGGAAGGTGGTGACAGCGTATTAAGTAAAGATGAAACTGAAAAGCTTAAAGAATTATTTGGTGTTAAAGTACCCGATTTAAATGTAACGGTAGAAGTAAAAGGCTTAAGCACCGATACGCCGCCTGTTGTTGCCACAAGGCCTGAATTTATGCGCCGCATGAAAGACATGGCTGCCATGCAGGGTGCAGGTGGTATGGGTGCTTTTTATGCTAACATGCCCGATGAGGTTACACTAACCGTAAATGGTAACCACCCGGTGTATAAAAGTATTTTAGCACAAACAGAAACAGATAAACAGGAAAAATTAGTACATAATCTTGCAGACCTTGCCTTGTTATCTCAAGGGTTATTAAAAGGGAATAACTTAACAAACTTTATAAGCAGGAGTGTGGAGCTGATGGGATAAAACTTACAGGTGACACCTTTTAAAAAGGTGTCACCTGTTTTATTGACTGTTTTAATGATACTGCATAATGGATACCTCCAAATACTGCATACTTTTTTTGTAATACACTTCTTCAAACCCTGCAATAGTAAACGCCTCTTTGTGCATTGGGTTTACATAAATTACAGTAATAGCCCTGTTATGGTTTTTAAGGCTTTCTAAAATATTAAAAACTACGCCGCTCATAATTACCTCGTCAAAAGGATTGAATAAAAAAATGCAATCAACATCTTCAAGTATTTCAAAATAAAAAGCATCATTATTGTACAGCTCATAATCCAGCGCAGGAATTTGTTTTTTTGTAAGGGCTAAATTTTTGCCGGCGCAGTCAATTAATGCTTTTGAAAAATCAATACCCGTTACCTGTGTAAACCCATAGTGTGCCGCAGTACATAAAGCCCGGCCCTTGCCACAGCCTATGTCTAAAAAATGCTGAGTGGTTGTGTTGGGCAATAATGGTAATTGTGCAAATATTTCCTCCAGCAAATCGTAGCTAACGGGCATGTAAATATTGGCGTGGGTGGTGTCAATGCCAATTTCTTCAAGGTTTTCCAGGTCATCAGCTCCTGTTGTGTTAATGCCGTATTTTCTTTCGCCTTTTTGTTCGTTACGTAAAACATGCCAGGCTATACCTGCATCCCAATTTTTTGTAAGGAAGATAAAATATTTTATATAAGACCAAGCTTTCAATATTTTTGAAAGGTACAAATTGCATTGTTACAATGCAATATTCGGCAGCACAAAAAAGTACTGGCTGTTTAAAGTAAAATTACTTTTCTTATCAACTAAGATTAATAAACTGGATGGTAAGTTGCTGATGTAAAACTTAAATAGTGCCCACTAAATAGGTTTCGTTTTCGGTAGGCATGGCGCTGCCGCCTTCGTTTTCTAAAGTAACGCTAAAAGCAGCGGCACCTTCGGGTATATTGGGTACTTCAATAAAACGGTCTCTAATGGCATCGTTAATCAGCCCCACACTTATGGGCTTGCCGTTAACGTTAGCCCATAGCTGGTATTTTTTGCCCTGCGGCGCCGGTACTAAATGATGAATCATTATGTAAGCCCTGCCATTTCTTTTGTCCCAAAACATAGTGCAACGGCAAATGGCATGCAGGCCTACTCCGTACATTGCTACAGGTGTAATGCTTTTATTGGTAAGTACTGCAAAGTCGGCGGCTGGTAAAGTTTTATTAACGGGTTGTTGTGTTGCAATGGCAAGTTGCTGCTGCTGTTGTTGCGTTTTAGAAAACAATATATAATTAAAAACACCACTTGCACCAAGCAATAAAATTGCGGCAGCTGCCAAGGGTTTATACCAATTCATTTTTTTTACCGGAGCCTGTTGCATCGGAATTACCGGGGCACTGTTTAACTGGCTGAGCGTATGTAAAATT
>JAGVCC010000071.1 GCA_020059395.1 Chitinophagales bacterium
ACTAACCACTTTTATTTTATTTTCAGCACTGGCTTTAATTTATAATCACCTGCACCAGTTTGAAAAATTGACAATGCTGCATCAAAATCAATAATCAATGTTTCTAAATCGGCATTCAACTTTTTGCTCACTTTAATTTTAAGGCCGCTTTCGCTGCCGCTTGGTATGGTTAGCGGATAAACTACTCCAAAAGTGTCTTTAATACTGTTGTTGGTGCCAAGTACAAAACGTATTTCTTTTACAACATCTTTAGGCAGTGGTGCGGTTGCAATAAGTGTATCAACACCGTTACGCAGCTTTAATAAATCATACACACCGGCATAGGTGTTGAGCGTAATCCATCCGTTATTACTGCTGCTGTCGTCACCAAACTTCACACGTACTTCTCTTATATCCACATTTACTTCGGCAAGGTTAGTGGGCCCATCGGTTAAACGCACACTAAAGTTAGATGTACCCCCGTTGCTGTTAGTTTTTGAACAGGCTGCAATAAGTATTATTAAAGATATTGCACTTAATAAAAACAGTTTCATTTTCATACCTTGAATTTTTACTGAGTATTTGAAAAAACTGTGCCAAACAAAGGCTTTGTGGAGAAATAAAATTAGTGCAGCACCGTATCTATGTTTAGCATTCGCTGAGGCTGATGGGTACGTTAATAGCAAGGCCACCATCTGCAGTCTCTTTATATTTACTGCTCATATCTACTGCTGTATCCCACATGGTTTTAATAACACTATCTAAACTCACCTTTGCAAAATCGGGTGTGCTTTGCAGCGCCAGCTGGCTGGCAGTTATTGCTTTTATAGCTCCCATAGTATTTCTTTCTATACACGGTATTTGCACCAAACCTCCAATAGGGTCGCAGGTCAATCCTAAATGATGCTCCATGGCAATTTCGGCAGCCATTAAAGTTTGGCGTTGTGTGCCGCCAAGGCATTCGGTTAATGCGGCGGCAGCCATTGCACTGCTTACACCAATTTCTGCCTGGCAGCCGCCCATTGCTGCAGATATGGTGGCACCTTTTTTAAAAATGCTTCCCACTTCAGATGCTGTTAATAAAAACTGTGTGATTTTTTCATGGCTGTTGCCATCGCAAAAAGCAACATAGTATTGTAACACGGCAGGTATAACTCCTGCTGCACCATTGGTAGGCGCTGTTACCACCCGGCCAAAGCTGGCATTTTCTTCATTCACCGCCAGTGCAAAACAACTCACCCAATCTAATGTATACTTAAAACTGTTACCGCCCTGGCGTATGGTTGCCAGCCAGCCGTCGTAATCACTATAGCTACGTTCGTTCATTAATTTTTTATTCAAATCGGCGCCTCGGCGTTTAACGTTTAAACCGCCGGGCAATATGCCTGCCGCATGGCATCCACGGTAAATACACTCTTTCATTACCCTCCAAATATTCAATATGCCTTCTTTGGTTTCAATTTCGCTACGCCAGCTTAATTCATTTTCTAAAACAATATCACTAATGTTGAGGCCTGTCTTCATGCACCAGTGCAACAACTCGTCGGAGGTGTTTACCGGAAAAGCCAGCGTAACGGCATCGTTGGCATTAGTCAATTCACCTTCTTTTACAACAAAACCTCCTCCCACTGAGTAATAAGTTTCTGCAATAGTGTTACCATTATGCAGCTTTACTAAAAACGTAAGGGCGTTGGGGTGATAAGGCAGACTTTCAGTAAATAAAAACTCAATATCTTCTGCCGGGCTAAAGTCAATTTCATGTTTGCCGCCCAGCAAAAGTTTATTCATGTTTCTTATATCATCAATCTTAGCAGTTATGTTGTTTACATCAAAAGTTACCGGATCATCGCCGCTAAGGCCCAATTGAACTGCCACATCTGTACCATGCCCCACACCGGTTTTTGCCAGTGAGCCATACAGCAGTACTTCAATACTAATTACATTCAGCAATAAATTTTGCTGTTGTAATGAATTTGTAAATCGCTGTGCGGCACGCCATGGCCCCAACGTATGGCTGCTGCTGGGCCCCACACCTATTTTAAACATATCAAAAACCGAAATGGCTTCGTGACTCACACATATTATTTTTACTGTACTGCCGTTAACTCAATCGTAAACTTTAAATTAGAATTAGCAGGTATAATAACCGCACCACTGCTGTTTCTTATATCCTGATTGCCGTAGCCCAGGCTAGGGGGAATAAAAAGTGTAATGCTGCCACCGGCTTTTATAAGTGGCAGCCCTTTTTGCCAGCCTAAAATTAACTGCCCTAATACAGAATTAAAACCAGTGGTATTTTGATCGAATTGTGAACCATTAAGCAAGGTGCCGGTATATTTTACAGTAACTCCAGAACAAACAGACGCCACAGCCCCGGTACCAGGGCTTGTGATAATATAAAACATACCACTTGAATGCTGTACAGCAGTTGATGCATTAGCGCTTATCCATCCCTGTAATGCGTTTACTTCTGTAGCAGGGGCTACGGGGTTTTGCTCGGTAAATCCGCAATCATTATTTGACTTTTTTAAACAAGAAGACAATAGGGCGGCTGCCGCAAACAAAATAAAAAACTGTTTTTTCATATTTATAGAGCGTATTTAAATTTTAAATAAGGATAAAATAACGGATTAAACTGCTGCATCTGTCATCTTTTTTTTTCTTTGCTTTTCAACTCCTGATACAACTGTTCGTTATTTTCCCATTTGTAATGCATGCGAAAGTAAGCGAAAAACAGCACTACTATTAATACTGCAATAAATGCCGTTATAATATTACCTGCAGAAATTGACATATGCTGCTCTGTAAGGCCAGGCACCACCACTTCTGTTTTACGGTGAGTGGCAGTGGCAAACCAGGATGGAAAAAATATTTTTACAATAACAAAAAATAATGCCACTGGCACTGCAAACAACATGGCCATGGGCATGCCTGACAAAATTTTATGTTTAAAAGTGCTTTCAGTCAACCTTACGTTTTCCCAGCGCTTAATAAATGCTTTATCTTTTTCTGACAACATGGTGCAAAGTTATACCGCTTTAAAATATGATTTTTGCAAACTTTCAAGAGCAAAAACAGGTGCAGTTCTTATGGCTGCGTATTTTAAATTATTATACTGTATCACACGGCTTTAATAAATGCGAATGTTATTTATTATATTGCACTTGGCTTACCAGTTAATTAACCCATTTTAAGCATGAAAATAGAACAGTTACTTGCACGCCACCTTTACGCAGCAAAAAAATTAACACTGCAGGGCATTGGCACATTTAGTTTACCAGATAATTTTATACTACCTGCCGAAACTGATAAACCAGCTGAAATACCACAGGACACTATAACATTTACGCAAAATGCCAAAGCAGCAGAAGATGAAGCACTGATTGATTTTATAGTGCAGCACAGCCGGAAAATGAAAGCGCTTGCCTCATCCGATCTGGAGTCTTTTATATCATTAGGTACACAGTTTTTAAATATTGGCAAACCGCTTAAAATTGAAGGTATTGGCACGCTTGATAAACATCAGTCCGGACAATATGTGTTTACACAATATGGGCAATTTATTGGTGCAAAAGCAGAAGAGCCACCTGTGCAGGCAAAAGAAAAAAGGGAAGAAAGTTTTTCGTATGCAAAAGATGATAACAAAGGAAAAGGCAATGGTAAAAAAATAATACTGGCATTACTGGCGCTTGTTATTGCCGCTGGTGCAGGCTGGGCTGCCTGGTATTTTATAACCAATAAAAAACAACAATCCATAACTACAGCGCAACCGGTTACCCCTGCTTTTACAGCCCCCGTTAAAGACACTACAAAAAAAGACAGCTTACCGGTTTCTCAAATGCCCGACCCGGTGCCGATAGCACCCATTAGCACTGCAAATGGCAGCTATACTTTTAAAGTGGTAATAAAGAGCTACCCATCGCTTGCAATTGCGCAAAAAAGGTACGACAAGCTTACAAGCTATGGTCACAAATTAATTATGTACACACAAGATTCTGTTAACTATAAAGTGGCTATGCCTTTAACACTGCCGCTTAGCGACACAACGTATGCTCTGGATTCGGTACGTAAAAAACTTTTTGGCGGCACCCCATATATTGAGCTGCAATAATTTTACAGCAGTAGCTGTATGACAAAACATCAAACGATACTTCAAAATATTTTTTGGGTAATTGTGCTGGCTGATATTACCGGCAACGCCCTGAATATTCCAATATTGCATTACGCAGCAAAGCCGCTTTTAATGCCAGCCTTAATAATACTTGCATTCACTGCTATACAAGCAACCCGGGGTAAAAACATAATATTAACAGCTTTATTTTTTTCGTGGATGGGTGATTTGTTTTTAATGTTTGAAAATACCAATCCTCCCTTTTTTATTTTTGGGCTGGCAAGTTTTTTAGCTACTCACATCTTATACATCATTTATTTTGCCGGTTTTAAAAACAACAGAGTATCATTATTGAAAAAACAGCCTCTGCTTATTGTTGCGGTACTACTGTACGGTGCCAGCCTTGTTTGGCTGTTGTTTCCCAAGCTGGGTAATTTAAAAATTCCAGTATTGGTTTACGCTACCGTAATTTGTACTATGCAGTTGTACAGTACACATGCGTTTAATAAGGTAAATAAAAAAGCAGCCCGGTTGTTTTTAAGCGGTGCTTTACTGTTTGTATTGTCCGACTCTGTACTTGCAATAAACAAATTTCACCTACCATTTGCTGCTGCAGGCGCTATAATTATGCTTACTTATTGTGCAGCACAATACAATATTGTTTGTGGCTTTATAAAACAAAATATGCATGACAAAAGCTGAACTGCTGGCCGAGTTAAGTAACAATACTTACGTAATGCTTAAGCCTTCTGCTATTGAAGGTGTAGGCGTATTTGCTGTAAAAAACATACCTAAAGGCTGCCGGGCAATGTTCGGCAAGCCAGATGCACCAGAAGACTGGATTACAGTTTCTAAAAAAGAAATAGAATCACTGCCGCAACATGCTCAGTTTATTGTAAGCAATTATTGTTTGTTTGATACTGACAGTTATTACCTGCCTGCCCATGGTTTTAAGAAAATGGATATTTCGCTTTTTCTAAATCACTCTGATACACCCAACATAATTTCAATAAACGAAGGAGATTATTTTGAAGCAATAAAAGATATTACAGCCGGGGAAGAACTGGTGATTGATTACGAGGAGATTGCAGGTGGGGATGACTGAAAATGAAAAAGCCTCCTGTAACATACAGGAGACTTTTTACTACCCTGGAAAAAATATTTATTCAAACTTTCCCTCCTTTTTAATTAAACCAAAAAATTTGTCAAGCTTGGCGCCAATAGCTTCTTCAAATGCTGCCTGCATATCTTCTGGTTGCGGATGTTTGTTTTTCCACTTAGTAAAATAATTGTG
>JAGVCC010000351.1 GCA_020059395.1 Chitinophagales bacterium
CGTCCAGACGTAACCCGTACCGCCGAACCGACAGCCAGAGCCCGGCTTGTAGTCTGTAAAATATGGGTACCATTTCCGCTGGTCGCTGTCCTCCCAATCAAGCTCAGCACCATCAAGCAATGCTTGGTTAATAATATCAAGCATGTACATTGCGTTTACAGCTCGTTGCCTTGAATTAGTTGGCAAAGTGTAAGGAAGGTCTGTTGGTAAATTCAACTCCTTACAAGCATCCTCATAGGACTTTACTCTTTCAAAAATTGATTGTTTAAAAAAAGAGGCTCCAAATTTTTGTATCAGCTCTGCCCGGTCATTTTCTGAGGCTGATTTGTAAAGGCTTTTCAAGCCATCGGTAATTGATTGTTCCATTTTTGTTTTTTTGGTTAATGGTTAAAACAGAAGTATCTGTCCTTTTTCGGTTGTTTGCAGTTTATCATGTTGGGGAGGATTATTTTCGGAAGAATTAAAGCTTTCTTTTAGCTTCTTGACAAAATGAGTTTCTCCAGCACCTGTAATTGTTAGAAATGGCAGCCAGTGGGTTCCTATTAACTGCAGCTTTACATGATAGCTTTTATAATGCTCCATGCTTAGTGTATTCATCCAAGCCGCCTCGCCTTTCATACAATTGATAAGCATATTCAGCACACACATTTTTATACAGGTAAGGTCATTGTCAGCTCCAAAAAAAGTTAATCGACGTTCTTTTTTCGCCATGGCCAATAACATGCGGCCACTGCCACAAGCGCAGTCTGCAACAGTTTTTTCGGGTTCAAGTTTGTTGCCATGTGTTAATTCGGCCATCATATCACAAATTGGTTGCGGGGTAAAAAACTGGCCATTACGCCCATGGCTTACACAATCCATAAAAAGATCGCCCAGTGCATCATAAAACCCCTCTCCGTCATCATCACATGCATAGGACCATGCATCGAACATTTCACAAATCACAGGTGCAAGCTTTTCAGGAAACATTTTATTAAGCCTGTTTAATTCATCCTTCATTTGTTCTGCACAGTAAGGAGCCAACCGCCATAATGCAAAATCCAAAAAAGCATTAAAGGTGCTGTTGTAATCCTGTGCATAACTAAGTTGTTCAAAGAGCTTTCTAAATTTTGCGAGTGCTTCAGTTTTTAGCATCGTTTTTTTTAGTGAAAGAAAAATTAAGTGCCACGCAGAAACAGATATTGTTCAAGTAATTTTTTAATCGGCCGGCATTATTTTTATAAATTAGTTTCAGGATTAATTACTGGTAAATCAATAACAATAATCCCCTTAGCCTTCAATTCAAAAAAGCAATTTTTACAAGCCGCCACATCATCCATGGCATCGTGGGCTCCTTCAAAGTCTTTTCCAAAAACACAGTTGTGCAGTTCCATAAGTGTTGGCCATTTTAAACCACGCTTGCCTGGCAGCTGGCAATACTTGGTTGTTTTCATCATGGTGCAAAACTTTATCATCCCTCGGCGGGGCTCAATACCGGCACGAATAAATTCAGCCCACAAAACCCGGTGATCAAAATTTAGATTATGAGCTACCAATACATCAGCTTTCATTTTTGCTGACATAAATGCGTTGAGTTCAGTATCAATAGGGAAGCCTTCGTTAATACACCTCTGTGTGCTCATGTTGTTATCAGTAAAAAATGGTTCATTTGGTATTTCCCAACCATCGGGAAAAATCAGGTTTTGCCATTGTTCAAGCACAGAGCCGTCTTCATCGCAAAGCATCCATGCTAATTGTGTTACCCGTGGCCAGTTGTCAATATCTTCATAACTGGCACTGTAGTCTTTTGGCTTACCGGTTGTTTCGGTGTCAAAAAATAAATACTTCATGATTGATTTTTTTATGGTAAAGTTTTAATGCGTTGAAAAATTGTTTGCAGTATGTAGCCTACATTAGCTTGTCCTGCTTCCAGTGTGCTCCATTCCTGCGCAGCATCCATAATTTTTAGTTCATTATTTTGTGTAAGCACACAGCCATAGCAGCGAAACAGTTCATTATGTGGTGTACTTTTTACAATGATGGGTTGCGGAAAATATATTGGTTGGTCAGGATGCTCAATAAGCATTTTAATATCACTCAATAGTTTCGAGTTGTAACTTTCGCTGTAATGCATTTGGTTAGTTTTGAATTATTTGGTACTCAATTTCCCCGCCTTCAAAATCGGGTCTTTCAATAAGCAACTGCAGGTCATTTTCATTGGCCCATTTTTCTATATCTGCAAGGGAATTTTTATCGAGATAAGAGGCGTCAAAGTGCAGCGTTTTTACTTCGCCAAGGCCTAATGCAGCAAGCTTTAAAGCCGCTATGTAAATGCCGCTGGATGAAAGCTGCTCTTTATTAAATGCAAAGCCATTGTAAGTAATTCCTTCATCGCTAAAACCAAAGCCATCAGGCATGGATGCGTTTTTAATTACATCCAGTTTTTCTGCTTCAATACTTTTAACTGCTGCATCAGCAGCTTCTGCATCAGTTACGGCTTTATTGTATACGGCCTGCTGTGCAACTGCTTTGTTATTTTCTTCAATCAGAGCATTACTTTCTTTAATGGTATTAAGTTGTTGTTGTATAGCTGCCACATCGGTTTCGCTCTTAGGCTTATTAGCGGCTTCATCAAGCCAGGCTTCTAATTCAAACAGCTCACCATTAATAATGGCATTCTTTTGCTGGAGTGCTGTAATCTTTGCTTTCAGCTCTTCAATTTCAATTTCATTATCTGTAACAGCCTGCTGCTTTTGTGCCAATAAATCTGCCTTGCCTTTGTATATACTATTGTGGGCATCAATTCCGGCCAGCTCTTTTTCCAAATCTGCAGTGGGCAAAATCTCCTTTGAAAGTTTAGGATCTACAAAACCAAGTTTTGCTTTTTCTTCTACCACTTTTTTATTAGCCCAGGTTCTGTTTTCGTAAGCCTCTTTATACAGCTTATCTATTTCTGTAAAATCAATTCCTGTTAGTTTTTGCAATGCAGCTTTTTGTTTAGCTGGAGTGCTGTTTAAAAAATCATCCACATCAAATACAGCAGGAAAATAATAGGTAGATAAATCCTTTGTGATAGCAGATTTAATATTACGTTCGCTTATAAATGTCAGCTTCTCTTTTTTGCCATCAAACTGCCAAACAAAACGTTCGCCGGTTGTTAACTCTAATTCTGAAAAGCCTTCCTTTTCTCCTTTCTTTAAAACCAGTTCTGGTTTATTACCTCTCAGCCTTTCTGGCAATGATTTTAAGAAAGAAGATTTGCCTTTGTTGTTACCACCGGTAATGATGGCCGTGCAGCCGTTAAAGTCTGCAGTAAGAGCTGCAACGGCTTTTAAATTTGAAACTGTTATTGATTTTATTTTTGCCATGATATATTATTAAGCGTTAGATAATTTGGTTTGGGTTTCTTTTAAAAGCTTTTGCAGTTCGGGGTGAGCATCAACCGTTTCTTTATACTGCTTGTACACATCCAGCACATCAGATTTGGTTTTACATTTATCCATTCTTGCATACCAAAGGCCAGGTATTTCAATGGGTTTATCATCATGGCTGGAAATTGGCACAGCTGTCTGATGTGCAGGTTCAACTTTTATTTTCTCCAACTCCTCTGCAACTGCCTTACTTATTTTATACTGCTGCCGCAATTGTGGAAGAGTTGTTATACCAAGGGCAATCTCATTGGTAATAAGAATACCCTGCGGAGTTTGTTCACCATCTTTTGTTCTGATATTTAACCAAGGGAGATCTGCTGCAGGAGGTTGTGTTTGTTGTGCAGCTGGTGCTGTACCATCACCATCATTATCTTCGCTTGCAGTGGTAAGGCCTAATGCACCAATTAATGTGTAGCGCTGTAAATAAGAAATGGCACTGGCTCTTGATTGTATTTCGTTTTTATTGCCGCTGCTGTCTTTTAAAGAAGACATGGTGGTGCGTTCTGTGTGGCCGTTGATATGGCTGATTATGCATGTGCATATCAGGCGTTCTCCATCTTCTGTAATTTCCCATCTTTTGCTAAGACCATTATCGGCCATTGGTGTTTTAATAGCTTCATCAATTTCACCAAGCTCTGCATATTTATAACCAACAGTGCCACCCGATTTTGAAGTATAACCTACTTGCTTTTTTTTCTGAATAGCTGGCACATCTTTTTGAAAATTGCTCATTGCAGATAAGAAGGCTTTGTTAGATTGAGCAGCATCATAACGTTCTTTAAGGGCCAAAAGCTTTTCGATGTAATCAATATTAGCACCGGCCTGAATAGCAATTTGAATTAACCCTTGCGGACTATCGTCCGTTGTTTGTAAATCTTTTTGTTCTACATTTGTATTCATCTTATTACTGTTTTACTTTTTTTAATTAAACAGCCCGGCGCCACACCGGGCTGTTGCTTTTTTGGCTTTTCACCTTGTGGTTACTTCAGCTCATCAGGGGTGTCCTTTCTCATGCTTGACTTTTTTTTAGTGGTTAAATAATGTGAAGGATGTCCGCAGTTTATCCAAGAAGTTTGCCCTGGCGAATGCAAAACCCTCTCCCTTATTTCCGGCTGCGTTACCGTTAGCCGCATCCTTTACAAATAATTTATAGTCTTTCAGCGTTTTTTAATTCATTTAAAGTGCCGGTTTAGGTCCGGCAACCGGTTTGTATTTACTTGCATTTATCTGGGAGCTTTCCTCACCCTCAAATCAAGGCTGCAAGCCGCCCGCCGGTTGTTATTTACGCTTCCTTCCGGACACCTTTCCCGATTACAGACTTGCAGGCTTACCATGCTGTAACCTCTTTGCGTAGTCGGTAATCTCTTAAGCCTTACTCACCTGGCACATCCGGCACAATATCATCTGTGCCCTGTACCGATGTTTTCAGGCTTGCCAATGCTTCTTCCATTGCAGGTGTAACATTGCCTGCTGCAATAATGGCTTCTTCTAATGAAGCAAGCTTTGCAACAATCTCAGCTTTCGCTTTTTCGTTCTGTTCTTTTACGGCTGCTAATTCAGCCGCAAATTGTTCCTGGGTCATGTGTATTTGTTTTAATTGTGAAGAAACTTTTTTTAATACCTCCAGCACTTCAGTATTATTTGAAGTATGGTGGTGAGTGTGGTAATATTTATCAAACATGATTATAATTTTAAGCGATGAATAAATTTTAAAAAGTGCCCCCCTTTAGATAAAGGGCGGCACACCCTAATAAAACCCTAAACCAGCAAAATTTTTATAAAGGCCCTCATGTGGAAACATCAGGCCGGTTAACGATTGCTTGTGTGTGAAAAAATTCTTTCTTTAAAAAAACCAACACCTCTTTCATAAAAAAAAGTGTGTACATGCCTGCAACTATCCAGCTTGTAAGCAAAACCGCACATAAAAAAATGTAGGTTAATTCAAATGCGGCACGTAGTACAAATATTGTTGCACTGCATATTGCTGCTCCTTTACTGTTACAAATCTTAACCCCCGAGCCAGCGCCCATTCTTTTGCCCGGCGGTAAACCGGCAGTGCTTTTAATTGTGTTTTTATTATTAACATAACTCATTAGCTTACTTTTTGTAATTGTTGTTTGTGAAGGCTGTTTATAATAAAGGAGGCTTCTGTTTCAAGCTGGCGCCCACCCATTTTAGCGTTATGCAAAAAGTCACCAACCATTACTATTTTCATCAGGTCCATAAGCATAATCCAGTTATGTATATTGAAGTGGCTGATGCCAGTATGGCTTTGCTCAAAAACCCACTTTTCATTTTCCTGTCCTGGTTCTTCCGGATGGTACCCGTAACAGAACACACTATCGTTAGCTACGATTACTTTTATTTTTTCATTATAAAAACAAATTTGTCCTTTTCGTTCGCTTACAAAAAACCCATTGGATATTAAGTACTCTGCAAAAGCAGGAGCAAAAAATGGGTTGGCATAATAAACACCGTTGCTAAGAGTTGGCATTGTTTAACTTTTTACTGTGTATAAAAATGTTTCTTTGTTGCACAATAATGCTGTTGTTCTTTTTGAGATTTTTGGGAGGAGTAGAAACCCCTCCCGTAATCTTTTCAATCAGCATTGTAGCTTTTTGCAAGCCTGCTTCATGTAATGCTTTCAGGCTTAAAACTTCTTGTAATATTTCTTTATTAGTTGCCACTATTTAATGGGCTTTATATTTATAATGCACGTATCGGAACTACTGCGGATATAGATATGCTTCTTTGTGCCCTGTGGTACCGAGTAACCAAGGCGCTGCAATTTTTTTACACTATACCAGCCAGCACGTAATTTTTTGGGCGGCGCAAAGCTGCAAAGCAGTGCTACGCAGGTTGCAGCTAAAAGCAGATGGAATAATTTCTTATACATGTTGATGTGTTTATGGTTTTAAGCAGCCGTGTTTTCAAGGCTAAATAATTCAGCATCTGCTGTAATTCCGGTAATTGATTTTATAACCTCTACCGCTGCATATTTTGTTAGTACATCGCTATTTCTCTTAATAGCTTTTTTTACTGCAGCCTCCCCAACACCGAGTGCCGACGCTATGGCTATGCGAGCCTGTACGTTGTCAATTTTTGGTAATACTTCAACTCTTAGTTTCATCTTCTTTGATTTGCGGTTGTAACTTTTTTTACTACCTTTATGAAGACAAAACAATGAAACATTTGTTTCATTTCAAAATTTTTTTGAAACATTTTTATCAAAAGTTATTAACATCTGTGGATAGCGAAGTAAAAGAGAGAAGGCTGAAGGCTGGTTTAACACAGCAAGAACTGTCTGAAAAGACGGGAATACCACGTGGTAGAATTAATGCTTGGGAACAGAGAGGCACTGTTCCAAGGGCTGATGACTATGCGCTCTTAATGAAAGTATTTAAGGAAACAAAAGTTTCAAAAAAAGATAAAATCCTAAACCTGATTTTAGAAGAACCAGAGGCTGATTACAGTATTTTAATAAAAGTAAAATCAACTTATGTACAAAGATTTACCAGCTTACATTAAGGTTAACAGCAAAAAGGCGCAGGAATACCGCACCGAAATATTATTTGCTAACTGGGTAAACAACCAGGTTATTTTAAACCGTTTGGCGAGACTGGAGGCTTCTTTAACAAAGGCTCCTTTGGAGAAGGTAAAACAAGAAATAGACCAAGAAGCCGAGCGTATAGCGGCGGCTGGGTTGCAGGAACTTGAGGCTTTTTACGGGGAGTAGTTTTTTGTTGCTTAGTTTTGGGCATGGTAAAATTTATTAGGACGGTAAACCTAATATATAAAAATTAAAGTAATTGTTAAATGAAGCTTATTTTATTTTTCTTTTTAATGCTGCCATTAGCAGGCAATTCGCAAAACAATTGTGAGCATACTTTTATAGACAGCTCAGCCCTTAATAAAGCTGATATTTATAAACATGTAAGATTATGGGTATCAAAAATTTTCATTGATTCGAAAGACGCTATTGAACTGGATGATAAAGAACTGGGCTCAATACTATGCAAAGGAAGGTTAGCTGTACCAGGAGCAAAAAATTTTATCGGAACAGCTGTTGGTAATGATTATATTTCTTTCACACTAACCGTGGATATCAAAGATTTCAAGTACAGAATTGTTTTTAATGAATTAGTTCATAAAGCCGGCAATTACGATGGCGGTCGTTCAGGTGGTAGTTTATGTAATGAAAAGCCTGCACATGGAGGCAGTATTGAATTTTCAAAAAAAAGGTGGCAAAAAGTTAAAGAGCAGTCTTCAGAAAAAATTGCAGAATTAATGCAGCAGCTTCAATCTTCCCTTAAAAACAAAGATAATTTCTAAATGCCAGAAGAACCAGTAAGTATAACAGAACTACAGGGTGCTAAAGCCATATTATACATGATGTTTGCAATTGAAGCAAGATTGCAAGCTCAAACTGAATTGTTGATAGAAATGGCCGAAATTATCACTCAAAAAGATGCTGGAGTAATTACAAAAGAATATGCCCAGAAAACTTTGGTGGAGCTAAAGAATATAAAAAACCGGTTTGTTGAAGACGACGATATATTAGCTTTTATAAACAACCTTAAAGCGTAACATGCAATTTATTGGGCAAAATGTAAAGTGGTACCGGGAGCACAAAAGGTTAACACAGCAGGAAGTAGCAGACACATTGAATACAACATTAGGTAGGGTTAAAACATACGAGTCAGGCGCTGCAATACCACCAGTTGAAATACTTATCAATATTGCAACGTGGATTGATGTAAGCATAGATGCACTTATAAAAGTGAAACTTTCAGAAAAAAACTACCTGAAACTTAAGAAAGAAACAGAAAAAGAAAATTCTTTATTCAGTAAGTTAAAAGCTTTAGAACAAAGGGTTTGTGATTTAGAAATGAAAATAAAAAAGTAACCCATTGCGTTCACATAAACGTTCACATAAACTAAAAAGATACACAACTTTTTGTAACACGAGCAAAATGAAATGCACTACTGGCGCAGGTTTCAACTTTCAAAAATCATCTCCTTCGTTCTACGGATCAGAAGGTTTTAGGTTTGAATCCTAACGCGGTCACAAAACAAAAATCACCAACTACATTGATTACAAATGTCTTTGGTGATTTTTTAACCAATCAGTCAAAGTAGCATTTTATTTAACGTTCACACAACCGTTAACAAAAGCTACTTATGATTAAAAAACTGAAAAGGTCAAAAGAAAAAATTTTTCTCCCCCATGGCTGCTGGTGCAGTAGGCCAAATGTTTCTCCCCAAAATTGGAACGACAAAAAAGACAAAACTGTTACCACTGAAAAAGACTGGAGTGTACAGTATCGCTTTTATGATCCTGGTATTTTAGGGCCTGATGGCAAGCCTAGGCCACACCATGAAGTTTTTAAAAAAATAAATCATGTAAAAAACATAGCCGACCGGCGGGCCTTGTGCCAAGATTTAATAGACAATGAAATTGAAAACCTGCGTCGTGGATATAACCCGGCCAGGCAAGCATTTACTCCGTTGCCTTCTAACAATATTTCTGATATTGAGCCTTCCACAGTTTTCATTACAGCTTGTGAATTAGCCAGGCTAAAACTAAAATGCTCAGAAACTACAAAGAGTGATATTAAAAGCGCTTTAAAATATATTGGTAAGTCAGCATTAAATTTAAGCTACCACCATTTACCTGTGGGTGAAATTAAACGAAAGCACATAAGCTTGATTTTGAATAATTGTGTAAACATTAAGCCATACTGGAGCCCGCATTTATTTAACCACTACCGGGCTTATTTACGAATGATATTTAACAAGCTGGAAGAACTGGAAGCAATTGAACACAACCCGGTTGATGACAAACTGCCGAAAGAAATTGCAGAAAAAAAACTAAAAAAATTACCCACTGATAATGAGGTGGCCACAATACTGCAGCATTTTGAAAGTGATAAATATTTCCTGCAGTTCATTCATATTTTTTTTCACTCTGGCTCAAGAGAAGTGGAGCTGTTGCGTTTAAAAACAACGGATGTTGACTTAGAAAAGCAAATATTCAGGGTAACAGTAAAAAAGGGTAATAAGATAAGGCAAGATGAAAGGCCAATAAAGAAAGTAGCGCTGCAGTACTGGCAGCAGGTAATAAATGAAGCCGCACTAGGGCAGTTTTTATTTGGCAGAAAAACTATGGCACCAGCTACAGTACCAGCCACCCGTGATTATGTAACAAAGAAATGGCAGCGGGAAGTTAAAATAGCGTTGAATATAAATGTAGACCTGTACAGCCTTAAGCACAAAAACCTTGATGAAATTGCAGCTTACCTTTCTATACAGGAAGCGCAAAAAATGGCTGGCCATGGAAGTAAGATTATTACTATGCGGTATGCCATAAATGAAAAACAAAGAGAGAATGACAGGCTAAGAGAGGTGCCTAATGTGTTAGGTGGATAATTTGCAAAATACCGAAAAAGTATTCCCAGAAATTGTAAAAAAATATTCCTGTCACAAAAAAAATGTAAAGATACAGTTGATTTTTACTCAGCTTTTCATTGATAATCAATAGCTGTAAACATTTTTAATGTAAGGATACACTACCATTTATCAAATGGCAATCACATAAAAAAGCCATAGTGTAAACCACGGCCGTTAACGATTGATTGCTATATGAAAATTTTAAATTTTTGCCAGTTGAAAGTGCATTCCATCTTTCCGTTTAAATAAGCCTCCCCAATCAAACTCGGCATCTGTAAAACATTTTACAAATTCAGCAGATAGATTAGGCACCATGCCCAGCTGGTTTTCCTCCAGATTAACATCGAATGCCACAGCCCAGGAATGAAGACTCATTTTAGTTGCAGAGCCTCTTTGATTACGGATGATAAAACAACCATCCCATGTTTTCATCTCCTTACTATGGCCTCTTACAATTAAATTGTTCAACCCTTTTTCTAAAGCCGCTTTCAGGTCCTTATTTAAAAATATTTTTTTAGGAAAGCCAACTGTGCCAGCTGCTGAAAATCTAACGTGTGCAAAGGCTTTCTGTATATTTTCAGGTACCATCCATAATTCAAAGTGCTTGCTTTGCGTTGAAAGTAAAACAGGGTTGCCGTATTTTTTCAGGCAGTCTGCAGGAGTTATCATTAGTTATTTTTTTATCAGTAATACAAATGCGGCCACGGTTGCCGCTTTCCATACAAAATTTCCAGCCCGGCGCTTACGAATATCTTTCTTGAGATTTTTATTATAATCAAGCAGTAGCTGGCTTTGGTTTAAACTAAACTGAAACGAATTATTCAGCTTACTGTAAAGGCTGTCTTTAGCCGTTACAATACTATCCTTAATAATCAGTTGCCTGTCTTTAATTGCCGCCAATGCAGTACACAGGCTATCTGCTGCATTGCTATGTTCAATGTAATCTGCTATATATTGCACTACCGGTTCAGGCTCAGTGCTTATTACTTCATTAAGCGCATGTTCGGCCATTTTACGGCTACTCTTTTCTTTTTGTAATTGTTGTGCAACCGTAACAGACTTTTCTTTTAGCTGGTTGTTTGTGTTAACCAGGCTGTCAATCTTTTTTTGCAGCGGCTTTGTTTCCTTTTGCAAATCAGCTACTATTTTTTTAACCAGAACAATTTCCGGTGCAACAGGCGTGCTGCCGCATTTACTAAAGAGTAAAGCACCGATAATAATACCGATGCCTACCCAAATTAATGTTTTCACGACCTTATTCATGGTCCTTACCTTTGGTGGACCTGTCTGGCACTAAAAATTTAAAAATTCGTATCGCCAGAGTAACAATTGAATAACTGCTTACAGTTGGGAAATAACGAATTACCAGCTCATAAGCTGACAATAGAATTGTAATCCAAAAAGTGATTTTTGATGGCAACGAAAAACTGCCGCCACCTGTAGTCGTGCTGTCTGTTTGTGCAAAACAAAAAGCTGCTGTTAAAACAAGCAGCGTTGTTAAAATTGATTTTACTTTCATGATTGTATTATTGGTTTAAAAAAAATTATTCCTTTTCAAGCAATAACTCGAATTTTTCAAATGCCTTGGTATTATTTGCAATAACATTCAGCATCTCTTTTCTGTCTTCTTTCAAATACTGTGTTTGGCTTTCCTCCAGCTTGTTTACACGCTTCCAAAGCACATAGATTACGAATATCATTATGATTGCGAATAGGCCTAAAATGCCATACTGAAAAAGCGTATCGGTACCTTTTTGAATAGTAGTTTGTGCCTGTAAAAAAATAATGCCTTTCATTTTTATTGCTTTTTTTAATTACCAATCTTGAACCTTCTTTTCCTTAGTTTTAAACCTGTGCTTAGATTCGCCTGTACTGTTACGGTTAAATCAGCATAACCGGTTGCGTTGTTGTTATCAGTAACCGTAAACCTAAACAAATACACGCCTGCTGTAAGGCCGGTAATATTTGTTGTGTTAGCTGCAGGGCTAACAATGATACATGGTGCGCCGCTTATCTGCTGCCATAGATAACCGCTAATTGTACCATCTGTATCTGTACCGGCGCCTGTTAGTGTTGTAGTTGTAGTACCGGCGCTTAATGCCTGGTTACTTCCTGGGTTTGCAGTCGGTGGCAAATTACCAGAGCCTTCACCCCCGGTATGCCCAATATTTGTTCCATCCAAAGCACCGTTTAGCGCTTGGCTTCCGGCTTGTGGTACAAACAAACTGTTTAAAAGTGGGTCAACGTTTATTATATTGCCAGATGTCGTAAGCCCAACAATAGGAACTTGAGTAACAAAGTCATCAGGTATAATTTGTTCAAGTAATTTGTTACTTTGGAATGTCATGTTGTTTCGGGCCCAGACATTGGTAACCCTGCTAGATGGCATACCAACAATAGCCCCTTGCTCATCACCAATTAAAATATTGTCATCAATATAAAATCTTTGACAAAGGTTACCCACATACACGGGCAGCCTGAATACATGAGCCATATTTGCACCAGCTGCTTTTGTTACTGTGTTATGTCTAAAATAAATGTCAGTAACATCAGCATTTTCTGCATCTGGGGTTCCAATGTTATTAAAGTCAATAACTGCACGGGCATCTCCAGTAGTACCACAATTTGACATCAAATTTCTGTCAATGTAAATTCTTTTAATAGTGATGCCTCTTGGGTTATTGTTTCTTGGAGAAAATACTACAGGGGTAGTTAGTTTGTCAAATACATTCGCAAATACATACACGTCTTCCTCACCTTGCTCCAGTTCTATTCCATAGCTTATAAAAGGAGATGGTGTAATTAAAGGTTGCGTAATAGTGTTGCCGTAAAATAACCAGCTGTAAAATTCTGTTGTAGTGTTGTGGTTCCTAACTATATCGACAGCGCCTTGGCAAGTGTTATTATAGAATTGGTTACCGCCCAGAGTGTTCCACATCTCGAAGCAGAAATTCCAGTTTTCTGAATCTCCATGATATGCAAGCATTCTGTAACGTACTAGTCTGTTATTGTAGATACGGCAATTTTTAATCCAACCTTCGTTAGCCATTTTAATCGGCCATCCAATATCATAGTTGGTTGCGCTGATTCTTTGAGGCTGCTCTAAATCATTTCCGTAACCTTCAAAACCATCTTGGCCGCCAAACTGCATTATTCCTCTTCCATACAAAAATCCATCAACATTATAAAGACCTGCTGAATCGTAACCAACATTGTTGTAAAATTTATTACCAGTAGCGTAGACAGTTGGTTCACCTGCACCAAGATGATAAGTAATAGCGCTAAAATTGCAACCAAACAAACGGAAGTTTGTAAACCTGCAATCGTAAACTTCTACATTACTTCTTGCAGCTATAGATACGCCAAAATGTGTAGTATGAGGAGCTGTTGTAAAATGAATACCACGAATATGCTGATTGCCGTTAGTGCCTTCAGCACCTGAAAACAACTCTAATAATCCATTGTTTAAAGTGTTTACAGTACAAGTTATAGTAGTAACATTCCTACCATCTCCTTCTAAAGTAACACCTATTGCTAAAGAACTTGTTTGGCTTTCAGAGTAATTACCAGCATTAACGTGAATAATATCACCCGGCGTATTTACCTGAGATGTAGCATGATACAAAGTTCTCCAAGGATTTATTGAAGAACCTGTACCAGTAGTGTCATTACCTGTTAAGGATATATAGTATGTTGCCATTAAATTATACTTTATTGATGATATACCATTCTCCAGTAACTGCTTGTAAAGTACAAGATTGCCATTGAGTAGTTAACGGGTATGTTGTTGCGCCATCAATAGTTTCTACACCATTCGCTTTGACTGTTATAGGATGAATCCCAACATTTTTTAGAGTAAAAATTTTACCTACAACAGTGCTTGCAGCAGGTAAATTCAAGTCAAAAGCCCCGCCACCACTTGAAAGAAATATTTTTGATGGGCTATTGGCAGGTAAATTATAACTTGAACCAGAAACACTTGTACTTGCATAATCAGCAAATTCAACCAATGAAACTCTTTTCCAATAATTAATTCCAACACACACATACATGTAATTGTCATCCCAATGTATTTTTCCAATATCGTTAGATGTAGCCTGCTCATTTTGTGCCGGTACTGTAACCAATAAAGTTTTAAAATGTCCTCCAGTTAATCTTAGTAAGCCGTTTATTTCAGTAAGTCCCGCAACATAAAGTTTTGTCCCCATTATAGGATTCGTCCCTATAGCTATATTGCCATTAGAATCTGTAAGAATTACTGGCGTAACACTGTTAGCAATAATAACGGGGGTTGAAGTTGTAACAGCATATTCCGCATTCTCTACACTTGTTAATTGAATGTCGGCTAAATACAGATTTCCAGTAAGGTTTCTAACTGGAAATATTCTAACACTTGTACAGCCTGCAGGTGCAGTAAAAGAAAACATTAATCTGATTACTGTGCCACCCGTAGAAGAAAAAATATCAGTCGGCGCAATGATATCGACAAAATTTATTAAGTCTCTTACACTGAACGTATGAGCTGTATTAGTGCCACGTCTTACATCCATGTATAAAAAATATTCAGTTCCTGGCACAACAGTTACTGTTTGATGGAAAAAGTTGTCGCCAGCGTTGCTACCAGTCATTAGGTATAATGTGTCAGTTCCTAAAGTTCCGTCTTCTGTTGTAGCAACAGCAGCAATATTGCTTGCTACTTCCCAATAAGTACCATTCGATAAATCTCTTGAACTCAAAACTAAATTTTGAGTAGCTGGAGTTACTTTTTGCACTTGCAGGGATGATAAATTACTAATGCCAAATTGAGCACCATCAACATTTTGCAAAAGTGGTGTTTGGCTTTGGCCGGCGCTTGGGTTCTTTAATCTGAATTTATCAAGCGCTGTGCCGGCGCCTTCAAAATCATTCGGATCAAATTCAAATTCCGGCACTATTTCTTCTGCGTCAATTAATTTCGTTGAAACCGCCGGTAATGCAGTAAGGTCATGCACCATAAGTTTTTTTCCAGTTAAATCATAATTAACTGGTACTGCTGGTACTTCGAAAATATTTTTTGCCATTGTTTAAGTTTTACTAATTAATAGTGATTAAGTAGCTATTTATAATAAAGAGCTCCGCATTAATTTCAAAGCCATCTGCTTCAATTGCTAACACATTTGAAGGTGGCAGCAAGCTTGTTGTTTTTAAATAAAAACAAAAGGCACCTGGGCCCACATACAGCTGCCCAAATGCCTGATTATCTAAATCGCTGTTCCAGAGGGCAGCGTATTCGTCCGGCGTGTCTGCATTACCCAGATCAACTTCGTTTACATTTAATACTGTTACAGGAAAATCTGTGATATCAACATTATCCACCGTTTGCAACGGCAGGTTGTACCCGATAATACAACCACAAGAGTTTTGAATAATTGAGAAAACACAGGCCATAAAAAAAAATTTAAGCTGCAGGTGCAACAGTACCTGCAGCTAATGTTATTATAGGTGTAGTGCCCAAATTTTGTAATTGGCAACTTGATTGCCCGTTGTGGTTATTGTCACCTTATAACGTGTGTATCCATTGTAGTCATAAGAAATGGCTGTGCTGGCGGTAGCATCGGTTAATGTGTAGCTATTTAACGTAACGTAATTAACACCATCTATTGTGCCAGATAGTACAATAGTACCGGCTACCGTGCCAGATGTTTTTGTAATTACATACTGAAAAGTAACATTAGTTTTTGCGCCAACAACCTGCAGGTTGTATGATGGTGAGGCAGCATTAGTAATTGTAGTGTCACCAATCTTTCCATTATAAGATTGTGCGCTTACTGATGCAAAAAGCACACAGCTTGCTATCAGCATAAGAAAAAGTATTTTTTTCATAATTTTTTTTTGAAGATTAAAAAAGAAATACACTGCAGTTTACTGCAGTGTATAAAACCAATTAATATTAAACAGGGCAAACAGGCATTGCAATTGAATTACTGCAATCATGGTACCTGATGATGCCATTAGTAGTGGCAAGAGCACCACAACCACCAGCTTTGTTAACTGCAAGCTCTAAATGCAGATAAGCTTCAAATGTCCAGGCCTTACATTCGTAGTCATACCTCCAATCCCAATCTACAGTTAAGCCGGTGGTTGGTAAAACCACACTGCCATTACTGTACAGGTCTGTTACTTCAGTTTTGTAAGGTCCTGCATTTTCATTGTAGCTTACCAGTTGCACAGCGCCTGGGCTTAACTGCAGAAAATCAGACAAGCCAATAGAGGCATCCATATTTCTGTTGTAGTAAGCGTAAGGAGTTGAATCATCAACTTTGGTAAGGTCTATACCGGCACTGTTTAAGCCGCTCCATTTTAAGAATGAAGAAATCTTGTTCAAAATTTTACCGCCAACTAAAGCATATTGGCCTTCACCCATAATATCAGCATAATTCTGATCCATCCACCACAATGCGTCAGGGTTTAAAACAGAGCTGTTGGTGATGGTATTTTGGTTAAAGAAAGGCAGGTTTGTTAAAGCCTCGCCGGATGCATTGGTACCAACAAAAGTTAACAACAATTCACCAAGCTTCTTATCAAGCGCCTCTTCAAAACGCATCAAATACCTGATGATATGGCGCTGAATATAACTTTGGTCTGTTTCTGTGCAATACTTTGACATGTCTGCACGGGTAAATTGCAGCTTAAGTGGATTGCCGACACCATCGCAATGGCGGAAGGCATTTCCTGTTAAATCAAAAACAAGCTCTTTAGATGGGTTGCTGAAAACTTGTTTAACAGTAGTGCAATCCACTGCTGGGCTGCATACATCAAAACAGTAAGGCTCATCAACTAAAAAAGCAACCGGCCTTTTTTTACCAGGCACAGAGGTTAAATCTATCTGTTTAAATCCACGGGTATTTTGCGGGCTCAGCAAATATTTAATTAAGGCAGTTGAACCGCCTGTTTTAAACTGAGCCGCATTCATTTTGTAAAAATCAACATAATTGGCCTGTAAGGCCCTGCAGGCGTATGTGCCTATATTGCTAAATGGCATAATAAATCATTTTTAAATGTTAGAAAATCACCTTTAAAGCCAGTGTGGGCTGAGTGGTTTTCGCATTTAAGCCATGCGGTAGCGATTGTATTATACCTTTGAGGCGGGCAGCCAATTCTAAAACTAAGCTTTAGGTGCGTTAGCGTTAATTTTGTCCATAATGTGGCTGCTAATACCTAAGCCGCCTTTTTCATCAGGATGAACATCAACCGTAACTTTACCACCTGTTTTGCCGGGTGCTGCAGGCGCAGCAATTAAACCATCGGCTGTTAGTTTTTTTACCATCAGCTCTTTAAGCGTTACCGCTTTAGAACCATCAAGTACATCAAGATTAGGATTAGCCTTTTGCTTTGGCAATGCGGATAAACCGTTCACAACAAAAGCATATTCATCTTTCAACTCCGCAGCTAATTTTGCCACCAAGTATTGCGCCGGTGCTTTTAAATTTTCTACTGTGGCCAGTTCGGCAAGTATGATAAAATCTAACTTTTCGCTGTTAAACTTTGTTTCATAATCCTGTTTAATCTTGCCTTCCCTGGTGGGTATATCTAATTCTAAATCTTCCAGTTTTTTACGTGTTTCAACTAACTGCTGCTGCAGTTGTTTATCACTCGATTTTGTGGCCGCAAATTTTTCTGCAGCTTTTGTAACAAACACTTCCAGTTTGTTTTTATCTTCCTCTGGCAAGTCAGTAATATCAGCTTCTGTAAGGCCAAGGCCTTTTAAAACTTTTTGCCTGGTAATATTGGCAGCACGGCCATATTGCTCACTTTCCAGTTTCTTCTTAAAATCCGCATGCACATTTTCTGTACTCAGGCTTTCCCAAAATTTTGGATCATTCTTTACCTGCGTTTCAATATTGGTTTTTATTTTACCAACGTAATCATCCACTTTAAAATCTTCGGGCTTGGCATCAGCGGGCAGTGCTAAAATTGCTTCAATGTCTGCGGCTTCAATACCAGCAGATGTAATCAAGGTGTTTAGATGTTCTTGTGCCATCGAATTTATTTAATTTGTGACTTTAAGTACTCAATTTTATCTTTCAGCATGTTAATGGTTGCTGATTGTGCCAACCATTTTTGCTTATACCAATTTGCAGCTTCGGTATCATTTTCAAAATCTATTATTACAACTTTTCCGTCTTTATCAACAAGTTCAAACTTGTTATTCCTTATCCCCTTTGTAAGTTCATCTCCATTTTTATCATAAATACCTAAACCCATATTAAATTTTTAGTTGCACTGGCAGGAATCGAACCTGCGGCCTTGAGATTATGAGACTCACGAGCTACCGCTGCTCTACAGTGCGATGTAATTTTAAGCTTTTGGTAGTTTTAATTTTAAAGCTTCAATATCTTTTTCAAGCTTTTTAATTTTTTGCGGATGCTCCTTTTTTTCAACCGCTTGCTTTAACTCACCTTCAAGAGAGGTTATTTCTTTTTTTAAAGAAATCACCTCTTCGCTCTCACCTTCTGCAATGGCAGCTTCGGCGGCAACTGCACCAGTTAAAGTTTCAGCAGCAGATGCTGCAGTGGCAACTTTTACACCTTCTGCAATGGCAGCTTCGGCGGCTGATAGATCAACCGTTCTTTCTGCTGAAGTTTTTGCAACAGGTGTCACCAATTTTAAATTGGTGGCTAATTTTTTATTAAATGCAAAAGGCAGCACATCATTGCGGCCAAGTTTACGAAGCTCATGTAAATTTTTCCATGTACCCAAAGGGAAACGTTGCGCTTTCGCATCTTCGCTGGTAATGTAATATTTTAAATAAGCATTACCGCTGGGCTGGTTGGGGAAGTTTTCGGCCAGTTGTGCTATTTGCTCATTACTTAAGTCTTTCATGGCAGCTTCTTGTTCAGCAGTTAACTTGTCAGCATTTGCGGGGTTATATACTTCTAAAATATTCATTTTAAAACTTTTTAATTATTCGTAAAACCAGATGGCTTAACAGCAAGTGAAAACCAAAGGTAATAATATTTACTTTAAAGCAAAAAATATTTACCGTGCCTAAAAATATAAGGCTCACCCAAAAGTGTGTACAAATTGGACACATGCCCAAAATCATTTCGTAAGTAAAAAAAGGGCGTGCTGTTATAAAAACAATCTCTTTAAACGAATTAATGACTGTTGCTTTTTGCATGGGTGTGCTGGCCATACTCAATTGCTCATCTAACTGCTGCTTTAAATTTGGCCACCCTTCCATTTTTATAAGCCTTCGTTTGGCTAAAAAAAAGGACCAAAAAAACAGCAAACTTTTATAGTTTGGTTTTTCATCTCCCGGTTTGCCTAGGCCATAATCTAAAACATAAATTAACATTGCTGAGATAGTAGAGAGTAAAAAAAATTGATTGAGCATTTTTTAAAATTTAGTAATCAGTTTCAATGTAGTCACTCATAATATCTAAACCGCAAGCTGCCGCAGTAGTATTATTAAACCTCCAAATTTGTGAATAAGTTAACAGTGTAGTATTTGCAGGCAGGGCTGTACCCGGATTACCCGATAGTGTTCCAATTGCAACATGGCCGGTGTTCAATCTAGTTACTTCATAATATACAGTACCATCTACAGATGGCGGAGAAAACAATGCCAATTCGTACGCATCAGTATTTGTTGTGTTGGCAGGAAAATTTGCACCTAAATCAATAGGTGGTTGAGCAACTGAACCTCCATAAAATATTTTCATAGTTGTATCAGCGGCACCATGGCCCATGCCAATAATATTTGTAAGCGTTGACGGCTCAACATTTGTTGGTGCTGTGGTGGCAGCTGATATTCCATTAAAAGTTCTTGCATTAGAAACTAAAGCGGCATCGCTTATCCCCCAACGGATAATTTTATGAAATCCTCCTAGTCCGCTACCATTGCCTACTGTTATTTGTGCAACTGCAACTCTTGCAGCAGCGGCACTTCCTGCAGTTGCAGCACCAACAAAACCAAGCCTCCTCATTCTTGTAAATAAATTTGTAGCTGCAACGTTTCTTAACGTTGCAGTTCCTACTGCCGTAAAAGCCGAAAATCCAAGTACACCGGGAACTGTTGTGGCATTACCTGGTGGCAACCAAATCCCTACTTTATTCCTTGCGATAAATGGCTGTAAGGCTGAGTCTAATCCGCTAGGGCCCACAAACTTTGGCATCATTCGGCCAGAGATTGTTTTTGCATAAAGCCGCATCTTTCCAGTTGGTGCAGCCCCAGGTTCAGCAATAGCATTCATTAAAGAACTTTCAAAAATACCGTTGCTTCCCGTTGCATATTGTAAGGTGTTATAAGCAGCAGCACCATTACCAATTTTATAAAGGCCTGTATTGCTTTCAAAACCTAATTCGCCATCTGCTAATATTGGATTAACCGATGCCCAGTTTGCTGCGGTATCTCTTCTAAATTGTATTGTTTGTGCCATTATGCATTACCTCCGTCTATGTTTAATAATGAATTTGAATTTGCATTACCTCCGTCGATATTGCTACTTGCTACTCCGTTTGAACTGGCTGGATAAGCAACAATAGTTCCGCTGTCATTGGTTACATAAACATCTACACTGCTGCCTGATTTTACATAATAAACAGTATTAGCCACCAGCGTAACGGGTAGATTATTTACATACTTTTCGCTTCTTAACTCAGCCATTTATTACCAGTTTACAGTATTCCAGTTTTTAATTTGGTCACCATTGTACGTAGCAGCTCCATTACCATCAACATTAATTAAATCAAGCTGTGCTTTATTTGTATGAGTGTGCGAATTGGTTACAGCGGCATCAATTGCACCGGGTGTGCTTGTTGGCTTTCCGCTGACATTACTCCAGCTTACTGCCGCATCTAAACTTTCAAATTCTGAAATCTTAATCCAAGTATCATTTGAATTATTAAACAGGTATGAAGCAGCACCACTGATTACCGTGCCATCACCAGTTGCATCAATAACATATACCAACGTATTTCTGTTTAAACCAGCACCTAATGCATCCCTTGCGGCTATATTCGCCACAATTTCGGTACTGTTTAAACCAGAAAGCTGCGTTGATATTAATGCGTTTATCATGGTAGTATTACCCACCATTTTAGCAACACCAGCACTGTTAGTTACATAGTGCTCAGCATAACTACCGTTTTCTATAAAGTAAACTGCATTTGCTTCCAACGTTCCTGGAAGTACTCCCAGTTTATAAAATTTTACCTCTGCCATTTTGTTTTATTTTAAAGTGTAAATTACCATTCGATTAAATCCCAGTTGTCTTCAATAATAATTACATCAGGGCTTATACTGCTGCCGTCTGTTTCGCCGTCCACACCTGCAATTATCACTGTATCAAACTGAAAGCAATCGTACTGCACCGTTTCAACAACAAATGGCACCAATTGCCCTAGGTTGTTAAATACTCTGCCTGTGTATGTATGCTTTTCATTAAGAGTAGGGCCAGTAATTGTAAAAACTGTACCGGCTACCACCATTTGTATTTTAATTATTGAGCCTAAAAAATTAAGCTCTATAATGTAGGTACCATCTGGCATATTCTTAAAAAGCGCCTTCAGATTTTGTAAACTACAGGCACTAATTTTTTTGCAAAATTTATATGTTCTGTTACAACAGCAGCTCATTAGTTACAAATGGGATTTGAGTGAATAATACAGCTATCTTCTTTACACTGCCTTTCAGTTAGCCAAACTGAAATCTTAACATCAATTGCCAAATAAAAAGTAGTGGCATCAAAAGCAAAATCACCCATTGGGCTCTCTTGTTGTGCCAGCTTAAAGGCATCGTTTGTAAATGAAACTAACACTACATCTTTTACGAATACACAAAACAATAACTGCTGCACTAAAGCATCAAAATTGCCAGCTTCTTTATCTTTAAAAACAACAACCCGGTGCGGTGCTGAAACCTTGTATATTTTACTGCAGCCGCTTTCCATCTTTTGATCTACAACCTGCACGGTACCATTTTGACGAATATACCCATACATTAATTTACTATCATCAGGGCCAATATAAAACTGCTCAGCGCCCTGTTTATAAGCAGGGTACTTTTCTTCTTTTTCATCCCTTACAATTTCAACAGAGTGATAAACATTATTTACCAAACCTGTCGCAATTAGCTTGCGGGCAATTTCTATTTGTTTTTCAACTATCATAAAACAGCTATTCGCTTTATTACATCAGTAACCAATCTGTTGCCTTGCACTTTCACTTGTTCAAATTCTTCTTCGCTCAACTGAAATATTTTTGCCGGTTCAGCGCCTCCGGTATTGGCATTTAGGCCAGCCCTTATATTACCAATTTGCTTTTCGTTATTCCTGGCCTTCTCTAAATCTTCCGCATTGGTAATTGCAATTACAACTTTAGCACCATCTTTCTTTACCGTTTCAATACTTCGTCTTAAAGAGCCCTCAAGTTCCAAATCCTTTTTTTCAATTTGCCGTCCACGGCCAATCCTGAATTTTTCATATTCAGTGTACAATTCGTCAGGGTTTGCTTTTACCGCTTTATTAAATAGCCGCTTTTGTTTTTTTCTTTCTTTTTCAACAGCAGCATCTAAAGGGTCATCTGCATTTATTGAAAACTTCTTTTTGGTAAGTCTTGTTTTTTTACCATGATACTTTCCAAGTGGCTTACCTTCCGCATCTTCCGATTTGTTAAAAACCCTTCTTTTCATCAGCCCCATGCCGGTATTTAAAGCAGCAAAAACAGCGTCACTAAAATCAGGAGATGCGGTAACATCTGCTTTTAATTTTTCCAGCTTCTTTATAAAATCCGGTATGTTGCTCTTTATTTCCATTAGCCATTAGCCAGTAGCCCACGCAATCCCAACGGGGTTGTTGCATGTAACGCATTTATCTTTTATGTTTTTTAAATTTTGATTAACCGCCTGCGAAATACCCAATATGCTTTTTTTAGAATTGCCCATTAATCGCTCCCGATATAAAGCATAATACCTTTCGCTTTCACTTAACTTTTCTTCCTGATCAAAGCTGGCTGTTCTGTTTACCCTTTGGCTGCTGGCGCTTTCATCAAATATTTTACTTGCCACCAAATACAAAAGGGATAAGCCAAACAAACGTGGGGATGATGAAACCAAATCGCATATAATATCATCGTAGCTGCATTTTAATTTAATGCAAGGAAGTATGCCGCTTTGCACAGCAGTTTCAATTCCGTTGGCATAACCGGCAATAATTATATCGGTTGGTATAACTGTTGCAGCGCCACCACAGCCGCAACCAGTGCCTGCAGTGCATGACACCGTAAACAGCTCTACAGTTGTATTAGTAAAAAATACAGATACCTGTTTAGCTTTGGTTTCAAAGTTTATACCTGTAATGTTAAGCGTTTCACCAGCTATAAAATCTTGTTCAATATCCTTTACAAGCCCGTTAGTATCTGCAATGCGAAGTGTAAAAGTTCCAGTTGTGTTAACTTTTATTTTTAGTGAATCAATAATTAAAGAACTAAACCGGCTGTTGCTGGTATTTTTTACGGTTATTCCAGTACCGGCAGTAGTGGCATTGCTGTAAAATCCAGTAAACGTACAGCTGCTGCACACTGAGGTTATTTCATTATTTATACGATAATTGGCTGGTATTATACTGTCAATATCTGCCAGCATCAACCTTACGCTGCTTTCAATTAAAAAATCGGCAAGGGCTTTACCGCTACCATCTCTCTCTGTAGCCAATTGTGCTAGCTTTGCCTGTGTTACGCCTTCAATATCATCCAGATAAAACAAAGGCGCTGTGCCAGCTGTGCAAAGGCTTTTTAAAGCAAGTAAATTATTTAAACAGTTATTCATTTTTTTGTTAATTTTGCATTGTTAGCAATAACGGCTACCTTTTGGGCCACAACAACTGGACGGGTGGAGCGACAAGTGCCACCCAATTTTATTTTACTAAGTTTATAAATGCTTTTTCATTAAATAGTATATCCTTACTTATACTCCTAAACTGCCCACGGTAATAAACCAAAATCTTTCTTATTTCATCATTCCATCCGGCTCTCAAGTTCAGCATCAGCGTCCTTATAGATAAATTTGGCAAAACATCAACAACTACCACATTTGCTTGTTGGCCTGCTTTTCCCATTTGAGTAATAAATGTTTTTGCAGAACCACCAGTTATTCTTTTTAATTCAATAGCTTCCGAATAAAAGGTTTTACTATCAATAATAAATGCATCATTGTTTTTTGATTCTCTTCTTTTTTCAAAAGCCGAAATGTTTGGTATTATAACATGCTTGCCTGCGTTTGCCAACTTTATAAAACTCTGCAATTCATCATCAGAATATTTTGAACCTTCAACAGCAAAAACTTTTGCATTAATTTTTTTATTTTCAAAAAGCACACCATGCTTATTTTTTCGCAAAAAATTATTCATTGCATTCTTTCTCACAATTGGCGCCACCTTCGCCTTCATAGTATCATACATATTTTTCATTGGGCCAATCAATAATGGGTCTGCTGTAAGGATTAATGGCTTGCTCACAGCTTCTTTTTCTATTTTAGAGGTATCCCCTTTTTTTACTGCTGTTGGCTTACCATTTATTATATCTTCGTTCACCCCTATTTGGTCACCTTCTTTCAGCATAGCCGGCGTAAACTCATGCCTGCATCCCCAATGCAGTTTATTAAATGGCAAATTATTAAACGTGGTGCCTTTTACCAATCCATTCTTTTCTGCAATCTCTTTTAGTGCTGGCCAGTCTTCCAACTTTATAATACCATCCAGGTTATTAATACCGTAACGGCACTGGGCACTGCTGGTTGCAATTAAACTGCCGCTCATAATTAAGTGGCTGTAATCAAAAGTATCCATCAACTTTTTATTAATGGCGCCAGTATAACTATCTACTGCCTGTTGACTTGTTTGTGTTAAGTAGTTTTTCAGCTTGCCGCTTTTATCACCCGGACCAAGTATGTAATCGTTAAGCTGTTTTTTTGCATCTGTCATGTTAGTGCCGGCTGCAATATTTTGATACAATTGGTCCCGGAGTGGCTGCACAAATTCAGCATTCAATCCATTTTCTGTGTAAGCATTTATTATTTCTCCCACCACAAGCTTTTGGGCTGGGCCAATATCTGCCTTACTCCAATCAATACCATTTGTTCCCTCTTGGTATTGCTGCATTACGGTTCCAATTTTTGGCAGTTCTTTTACGAAAGATGTTACAGCTCCTTTGTAAGATTGAAGCTGCGTTAACACTTTCATAAAACCTTCATCAAACTGGTTTAAAATCTGCAATGTGTCTTCAGTTGCTGTCAAAGAGCCTGCCTTAACATCAAGGCTATTATCCATCCATTCAATTAAAGCATCGTAAGCAAAATTTTCAATTTCAGGTATTACCGTTATAATCCTGTTTTCGTTAGCCAGCTTCAACGCTTCCAGTGCCTTTATATATTCCGCATAACTCATGCCGTTGCAGCTTTAACAGCTTCTTTTAATGGCGCTGCTGCAGGCTGCAACTTTTCAATAGCTGCTGTGATTAGCGCAACAATCACATCATCTGTTTTTTCAAACAATAACTTATCCTGTTCATATAGCTGCATTAAAATCGAATAGGCATAAATATGAGTAGTCCACGCACTCACAGTTACAGCATTATTACTTTTAAATGTTTGCACATCTTTGTTGCTGTAAAACAATAAAGGATCTACAAGCTTTAATATTTTCAATGCTTTTACAACTGGCGAAGATTTTGATACAAACTTGTGTACAAAGTTTTCCACTTGCTGTGCCTTAACAAATATGGGAGCTTCACTGCTGATTATTGTATCTAATGCATCAAAAGCTTCTGTTTCTGTTACCAACGCAAAAGAAATCGGCTGCTCCAAACTCACCTCTGCCGGGGTGCCATTTTCGTATGCCTCAATTATTTGAATTACCTGTTTTAAATCGGTATTCAAGGCCTTACTTATATTTTGTATCCAAGAGTACTCCCCTTCCTTGTCTAACTGTTTTGCCTTGGCGCTTTCAGTGTTACCCGTAAGTTGTTTTTGCTGAATAAAAACGGACTCTTCGGCCATGGATAAATAAGTTTTCCAGCTATCCTTTGAATAGTTAAGAATTGAAGCATCCGGAGTATGAAAGCTAACAGGGTCAGCAGCTAAAAGATTTTTTACAATCTCTGGATCAGTTAAGCCAGTATCAATCTTTTTTTGATATACTTTATAGGGACTTTGCACCGTCATATAACCAGAACCTTTACAGCGGGAGCATGTTGTTTGTTTGCCTTCCGCATCTGTTATATGTCCATCAGTACATGTAAGGTTATCACATGGTGTTTGAATTTCACTCATGCGTGGATAGCTATACATTAAATCAACTGCACGGTGGTTCCGGTGCTGCAACAATGCAAGGTTGCCGAACGGGATAAAGGAATTAACAAAACTTTCATTAATATCAAGCTGCAGGTTTAGTGCAGAAACTTTAAAGGCTGGTATAGCGTCTAGAGGCGCATCGAAAAAATACACATCATACTCATACTCCTTGCTATCTTTAATTTTAGCAAAGCGTAAAATATACTCCTTGGTGAAAACATGATAAACCGCGTTTGTAATACTGCAAATTACCTGCTGGTTATATGTTCGCTCAACCAAAGTTTTTGCATTTACATTCTTTATTTTCTCATCATAAAAAACCTCACGTTTAACTACACTATCAGTAACCCTGTATTCTTTTTCGCTTTCGCTTTCGCTCACAAATACAACCATATCCTGGCCAATTTCCTTTATATTCTTGTGGCTTAAAAAACGCACCATTTCGCCACCATGGATTTCTGTATATCTTTTAGGATATACGGCACACAAGCTGTTCGGGTCGGTAGCTATCGCTGCATCAATCCACTGTTGCAGAAAAAAGGAAAAAAGATTTTGATTGCAAAAATTGCTGCTGTTTATAAAAGCAATAGTGCCATCGCTGGCACTTACTGAAAAACTGCTGTTTGAAAAGATTCGGGTAATGTTATTGATGGCCTTCCAGATACTGGCTTTAGTAATTGGCTCGTATGTGTTAACACAATGATTTTTACTTTCCGGGTGTTCGTTCGGAAAAAGCGTATCTACTTTAGTAAACAGCAGGCCCTTAGAATGTACCTGCAGGTTATTGCAGATACGGCTCATATAGTCTTTCTTCCATTGCGGCATATCAAATTGTACAGCTTTTTTTATAAGCTGTACAATTTCAATTTCTGTAGGCATCGGTAATTACGCTTTAGGTACTATTGCAGATAATCCGGTAACGGTATACAATTTGGGTTTTTTAAATTCCACCCAGCTAATCTCAAATGTTACAGACTGCAGGTCTTCAGAGCTTTCGGGAACTATCCAGTCGAAATCACTTACGCTGAATGTGCCAATTGGCAATACAACATCTGCGCCATCGCACATGCGTGCAATAATTTGAAAATTATTATACCTTGTTAACAATGCGTTTACCTGCTCAGTGGTAACATCAGCACTTGTTTTGTCAAAACTTTTTATGGTATACTTCAGTGCCCAGGTAGTGCTAATAATTTGTTCGCCCCGGCAACTGCCAACCTTTTCTTTTTTATCAGATTTTTTTGCAATGGAACCAAGGCCTATACCTAAGTTTCCTAATTTTCCTGCGCCAACAAGCGTGGTCCACCATGCGGTGTTCAATATGTTTACCTGACTTAAAGTTTCAGTACATGGCACAACATAAATGTCGTTAACACCGCCGTATAAAAACTCAAGAATACAGGATGCGTCCCTTGTAGGCATCGGTACTACCGGGCAGGCTACGCTTACTAAACAAGCAGGCCCTGTTGATACTGGCATAATTTTATTTTTTTGTGTGAGAAGAAATTGTTGTTCTTAGCACAGTTAGCCAGTGCAGGCGATGGAGTTTTGCCGATTTAAGCCATCGGCGAAGCGAAACAGGATGGATGCAAGGTAAATAATAATTATTTTAAAGTAAAAAATATTTACTAAACAGCAACGCCTGAAATATTGATGGTTATTTTAGATCCGGTTGTATTACCATCTGCTGTTAAGTATGTATGCAATACGTATATGCCATCAGGCATTGCCGCAGCATCAAAAAAAGGATAGGTAACCCCCATTTTTGTTTGAGTGGTGGTAACAACAGTGTAAGAGCCGGAAACATCGGGGTCGCTGGCCAGCCGGTAGCGCATGGTAAATTCAGCGGTAATGTCATCACCTGTCTCCCTGTCAATATTTGTTATTTGAAATTCCATATTAACAATTTCCAATGTTTATTAAGAACCCAGAACCTGGGCCTGATAAAGTACCCGGCCTTACACAAGCTGATTGGCCAGGGGTTAAAGCATAATCAAAAAACACACTGCCGTTACAAGAAGTAAAGCTGATAACTTGAGTAACACCAGAATTATTATACCAATCTTCGCATACATACTGTGCAATCTCAGCATTTGCGTTTACAGTAGCAGTGCCACATTGATTGGATACTTGAAATTCAATACTAAAAATTCCTTCAACTGAAGGCGTGCCAGTTATTTGAACATTAATTCCAGATATTATAATATTCATCCACGACGGCTTATTGACTACATTAAGAGAGAATGAAGGAGTGCCTGAAATTCCAATGCTGTAAGAATATGCTTGTCCAACAGCGCCTGTAGGCAAATCATAATTGTTAAAGCCAACAGATATACATAAATCCTCTGTAATATTAACAGATCCATCAAAGCTATCTGTACCGCATGTGTTTGCAATATCAAATGTCACAGCACTTGCCGCTACAGCATTTGGAGTTCCGGAAAGAGTGATTGTATTCCCCGATAACACTACCGTCATCCATGTAGGTTTAACAATATTTGAAATAGAGAAAGGGCCACTACCAGAGATTGTAATAACTTTATTGTATGGCATTGCAATAGTGGCATTGCCCAAAGCTGTATCTGATATTATCGGAGGGTAACACACACACAAATCTTCACAAATAATGGGCGCACAACCAAAAGAGCCTTTCGTTTCCTTCTCAATTCTTACCCATGGTTTCCATAAATCTGCGTCTTCCAAAACATTTTCAAAACTCAAATCAACAGCTTTTGCAGCTGTATCATTTATAAAAAAGTTTCCCCTAAAATAGACTGCAGCAATATAATCTTTGTACCAGCCCGGCACCAGCTCTGTTCTAAATTCCCAAATGCGGCTAAGCTTTGTTGCAAAATTTTTCCTGCTGTTAGCAGTGTAGGTAATTTTATTCTGAACCTCAATAATCTCAGTATCCCTGATCCAATATTGATGCTGATAAAATATATCAGGATTGCCGAATATTGTTAATGAAGATAATGGCTCACCTACGTAAATACCATTTAAATCTTCATCCATGTAGTTGTCCGGATAACATACATGTAGCTTTGTTAGCCGGTCACATTCTATTGCATTGGCATACTCTTCAGAAAAGAATGTAGCTTGAGAGGTGTTAGCGTAAACAACTTCCAGCGCAATTACATAAGATTGAAAAACAGCTGCAGCTTCAAAATTTCTGAATACTCCATACCAATAACTGCCATTATTCGCTACTATAAAACAATCAGAGGTTAATTCAACTGAAACAGGCTCGCCACTGCATAAATCAATTATTGTAAATGTAAAAGTTTGGGGTTCATTAATGCCAAAATTCACAAATAGTTGCACATTATTTAATGCTGGCACTGGAACCATATAGGGCCGCTTACATTGGCCAACGTTACAGTTTTTGCTGTACTGAGGATAGTCGGTTATATCAGCCGTACCGGCATAATTCATTTTCATTTTCTGTCAATTTTTGCAAATGAAAAAAGTTTCATTTTCATTTTTTAATCACCTTACCTTTTACTTTAATAGTGTAGTCTTTATAACTCAGCTCTAAGTGTTCTATGCGGCCATACACATTATATCCCGGCCGAACTTCCAGCTTTAGTAAATAGCCAATCTTAACAAAATCGTTTTCCCATAAACCAAAAAGGTCAATAGCATCGCAGCACAAATCTGTAAAAAACTCAAAGCTCTGGTTTGTCTCCAGGCTTTTTAATGGGTTGTCAATTGCATCATGAAAACGGCCAAACATATTGCCATTGTATTTGCTGTCAAAATACAATTGATAATTAAATATATTCAAGGCCGGATTGTTATTGCCGATATTGTTATTGTCGCCATAAGCAACACCTGCAGCATTGTAATAAGTATTGGGTACGGGGTTATTTGTTTTAGTAACCTTTGCTCTGTTAGCCTGAGCGCCATCCCAAATTAAAACCCGAGGCGTCATTGTTTGATTACCACTTACCAGCCTTACTGCACCTGTGTACGTGCCATTTGGGTCTGTAAAGTGGTCCCTCATATTATCAGCTTTACCAGAAATTGCAATAGCCCAGGCAGCAACAGCTGCTATTAGCAAAATGGCTGATGCCGTTGTGAAAACACCGGGCAGAAGCACAGTTATTATGATTGCTAATACAGCAAGTAAAATGTAGGCACCGGTTTCACCATCATTAATTAACACCCTTATATAATCAGCGGTGCGGCCGTCTCTTACAAAAGCGGTTGGCGCAAATTCGAACGATTTATTTTTTTCTCCTTCCAGCATGGGGTTATTGCTCGGCCCGTCATAGTCAGTAATGTCATTATACAAATTACTTATCTCTTGGCTGCCTAAGTCGCTTCCGTCCTGCTGATACTGGTACCTGCCGTATGCAGCTTTTTTATCACCGCTAAAAGTATATTTCAACCCTTCCATACTTAGGGTGCCGGTTGTAAAATCATAAATTGGTGCAAGGTTTATTAATTCAGCAATCGGCTTAAATACAATAGTATTATTTGGCGTAACGTACCATTCTGCACAATACAGCAGTTTTAATTTATCCAGCATTTCAGCCAGCGTAACGCTCCACCTGTTTTCAAAAATAAAAGCTGTTGAAGGGCTGGTTTCGTCATCTTCATCGTTTTCATACTTATCGCCGCTCTCACTGTGAAATATACAGGCATTGTATTCAGGTGTGCCCACCCGGTGAAATATAGTATCAGTCAGCAATCCGCATTTTGCGGCCACATTATCAATGTAATCTCTAATGAGTGGCGCCGGAGTAAAATTGTTGAGCTCCAGTATTCGCCTGATGTCATCTTTAATATTACCATTGGTAATAAAATCAATTAAAGCAATAGCAGGGTTTGAGTGAATAAAAAAAACAAGGGCCACCCTCACACTATTTAACAGGCGGGGCCGTGGCTCAATGCAAGTGATAAATGTAGGATGTTGCTTCGTGCTGGTACCCGTTTGGTTAAACCAGTTTTGATGATTATCCCAAATCATTGTTTTGTGAACGCAGTGCCATACTAAATCCTGCTCCCGTAGTTTGCATTCAATACGGCAACTGTCATCGTATGGCTGATAAGAAAGGTTATCGCATTTAATTTCAAACAGGCGGTAATTTTTTTTACAGATAACATCGTAAATCCTTACATCAATAGCGTTAAGTATTTGGCATTTATTTGTAAGCAGCCAGTCCCATATATATTTAAATGCCGCATCGGTAAAAAATAAATCAAGGCTTATGCCTTTATCATAATTACTGCCACCGGCATTAGTACTGGTAGTGGTAGATGATTGGTTTACGCTGTCCCAGCTCAATTGCAAATTATCAAGCCCCTCAGTATGTTCAGTCATATCCACCCAATTATGATTAGGCACATTGCCGGGTATGTATGCCGCCACCGGTCCAGTGCAATCCACCACTACATTAGTGCTGCCGGTTTCTGTATCAACTAACTGATGCTGCCTGAAATATATTCGTAATCCTTCCATTAAGATTTTTTTGCTTTAGCTATTTCTTGGGTTGCCTCTAAAACAGAAACGGCAATGCCATTTTTATCCATACTTACATTAATACCCATACTGCTAAGCAGCCGGTGTGTCTTTCTTTGCAACTGGTTATTTTCCTCCAGCTTATTGTTCTGCTCTTCCAGCAATGCAGCCATCCTTACGTTTTGTGTAGCAGTTACATTATTGGCCATATCCATGGCAGCTAAATTTAAACCTGGTATAGATGATTTGGTTTGATGCATTAACCGGCTGGCAGTAACTGTGTTAACAAGCTGTTCGTTCGTTAAGCCCTTTAATTTTTTATTCTGCTCTTTTGTAAGTACCCTTTCGTGTGGGTGAAGTATGGCATGAAAACCACCTTTGCCATCCGCTTTGCCGCCGGTGCCAGTATCTTCAGTACCTACAAAAAAAGATGGCTGCTGTGGCTTCAAACTTTGTACGAGTGCATAACCTGCAGCAATGGCACCAAGTACAGCAGTAAGTGCAATGATGCCACCTATTGGGCCACCTGTTTCAATACCCTTTGCAATACCTGTAACTACAGCAGTGATTGCCTGGCTTGCCTGCAATGCTGCATTAATTGCAAGGGTGCGGCGGGCCGCATTTTCTTGCTTTAATTGTAAAGCCTGCAGCCGCTCTTCTTCTAAACGCAAATATTCTGCATTACCTCTTTCTGCAACACGGCGGGCAGCATCCACCCTTCTGTTTTGCAAACCGATGGAACGCTCCAGTGCCCTTTGTTCTGCATCGTTGGCTTTTTGCCAAAAAGAAACAACAGTTTCAACAAGTCCGCTTAAAGCTTGTGTGTATTTTACAAGCCGCTGCAAACCTTCGTTTTTACCGTCGCTATTATTTGAAGTGGATGCAATTACATCTCCTTTCTCCGCATCAATCAGTTGTTTACGCAGTCGGGCAATTTCATCCTGCAGTTGTTTAATTTGCTTATCGGTAAGCTGCTTATCGGTAAGTAACTTTTGCTCCCGAATACGAATTTCTGCTTCCAGAAATAGCTTCTCAATTAAAAAACGTTCATGTGCTTCAAACTTCGCAATCTTGCTCAGTTCTTTTTGATACTCCTGGTAACTTATTTTACCTGCAGTAAATAAAGCAGCCTGTTCTTTTATGTTAATTAACGAACCCTGAGAAATACCAAGGTTTCCAGCATCCAGCAAACGTTTGGCGTCCTCACTTAATTTTTCAAACGTGTCAAACGAAAGCTTTTGCAGCTTTTGGTTTTTCAACACCTCCAAATCATCCAGCAGCTGTCCATACGTATTTGTAATTGCATCTACCTGTACCTTAACCTCTGCATCCGTAACACCATTTTTTGCCGCATCTTTTTTTATGTCGGCTATCAGCTTTTCCCTTTTGCGTTTAATGGCCGCAGCGGTTTTATCTGCTTCCGCTTCTATCAGTTGCCGCTCCCTTTCGTAATCATTTTGCAGGCCGGCAATTCTTTTCAGGCTTTCATCATATTGCACAGCTTCCAGCTCATCAGCAATTTTTTGCAGGTAGGCTTTGCGCTGTTCGCCAAAATCTTTAAGCTGTTTATTGAGCGTTAGTGTTTGCAGATTGGATAAATTATCCTTTAATGAAGATAGTTGAGCACTTGACAGCTGTCCTTTTTTAAATGCTTTATCAAAAGCTAATTCACGTTTTTTAAAATCTTCCTCTACAGCCTTGGTAATAGTGGCTTCGTCCGTAAACCCTTTTTCATCCAGTTTTGCAATATCTGCTTTTAGTTTTTGGAGTTCCTGCTCGTAAATGTTTTCTATTACTTTAGCTTTTGCGGTAAGTCGCTTTTTGCTGTTTTCCGCTTCATCCTTTTCGGTTTTAGTATCACCGAAAAAATTAAGTCCATTGTCTTTTGCAAACTTTGCAGCATCTTTTTGAAATTGTTCAAATGAGCCAAATAGGCTTTTACTCCTGTCTTGTGCTTTTTTCTCAGCTTCTTTAGCATTAGCATCTATTGCTTGGTCAACCACCTGTGCCTGTTTAAGCACCAGGTCAGGGTCATAAGCAGCGGTAGGGGAGAATTGCTTTATTTTTTCAAAAAATGTTAACCCCTCTCGATAGGCTTTAATCTGATCAAATACCCCGAAATTATCCTGCGCATCTAATTGAGCCGTGGAAGCCTTTTCCGCTTCTTTTACTGCAGCATTATAAGCACCTTGTGCTTTAGCTTTCAAAAACATCAATTGTATAAAGGCCGGGCCTTTAGCAATTAACTGAGCTTCTGCTTCTTCAAGGCTGTTAACTAAACCAGTAGTTTTTCCAATGGTTTCGTTATATTCTTTTAAAACTTTGTCTTTATCAAGAAACCCTTCTTTAGCAAGCTGAATTTCGGTTGCCATTTTATTAACCTGCAACCCGGCATCGGCAAAAACTTTATTGGCTTCATTCTGAGATTCCAATAATATGCGCTGTGTAATTTCGGCTTCGGTAGAAGCGGTAACCCATTCGTATAATTTCTTTATTATGAAACCAAGCGCAGCTCCTGCCGCAATACCTAATGGCCCAAAGGATCCAGCAAGCCCTTGTACAGAGCCGGTAACATTATCAACCAAACTTGAGCCATTACCAAGGTTATCAACTATAGCACTCCCCGCCTCCTTAACCTTATCTTTAATATTACCAATCTGCTGTGTGATAGCACCGCTGTTAATTGCTGGGGCAATAGGCTTTCCCGCTGCAGCTTCTAGTTTCTTTACAGATTCTACTGCAGCATCATACCCCTTTTGCATTTTGCCCATTTGTTCGGCAACCTTTGCATAATCCTGCTGCTGTTTTTGTAGCTGAGTAGAAAGTTTTGTATTGTAATCTCCCAGTGCTTTTAGCCGGCTTTCAAGCTGTTTGTTTTTGGAATAATAATCTGAGTTTGTTTTGTCCAGTTTGGCAATTTCTGCAGTAAGCTTTTTAATGCCTTCGCTATTATCTTTCAGCGTTTCGGTAGTAACATTTAGGTCGTTATTCAGCTCCTTTTCCTTCTGCTGCATTTTACCCAACGCTGCCACCATTTCATCAATACCCTTTTTAAATTCGGTACTGTCAAAATCACCGGTAAATAAAATATCGTCTGGCATAGTAAATATTATTACCGTAAAAGTAAATAATATTTATCTCTTGCTTTTTAGTTTTTCAAGCTCCTCGTTTTTTTGCTTGCACTCCATTAAGAAAAGGCTCATCTCCTGGTAAAATTCGCCAATGGTGTAAGTAAGCAGGCGGTCCCTGTCTGCCAGCTGGCCGTTAGCCATGGCACGAATGAATAATTGCTGTTTGGTATCGGCATTAACATTTCGGGATAGCTGGCTGTAAGCTCCCGGCTTAGCGCCATTTATTTTTGCAGTGTCGAAGCAATTTGAGTAATACTGCTGTAGTGTTTCGTAAAGTCGTTCATTCCATCGGTCAGCCAGTTCAAAAAAAAAGCCTGCAAATCTGGCTGCAGCGCCCAAAGGTTCATTTTCTCTATAGCATCAGTAAATGAAAATGTATCCACCCTTTCAGTATCAGCAAGTATATACACGGCACACAGGCTGAGGCTTTGCTTAACCGGATCAGCTGTTTCATTAACAACAGCCTCCAGCTGCAGTAACTCACTATATGCCTTTTCGTACTTTTCAGCATCATTACCTTTTAACACAGCCTTGGTTTTATTTATAAAAACTGCAAGGTCTTCTTTTGTTAAGCCTACCCCATACAGCTGTGTTACCTTCTCCCCCGCTTTTTTACGAATAAAAGGAATTTGCAGCAGGTCATCAAAAGCCCACCACTTAGCGCCATCTTCCCCGTTATGTAACAAATGAGTGCCTATTTCTGTGCCGGTAATGGTGCTGCGGTAGGTTCTTTTTTCTGCTGTTTCTGTTTCAAGTTTATACATCCTGCATAATTTAAAATGGTGAAGATTATTATAATAATAACAGCCGGGTAAAGGACCGGCTTAATTCGGTTATTCCAAAAATTGCTTTCGTAACTCATTCAAATGGATTTTCTGTAAATAAAGATACGGGCGGCATTCCGGTACCACAGATTGAAAGGTAAATACCTTGGCCATTATTTATAGCGTCAATATCCTCTTTGCTGGGTTGCCATTTAGAAATTATTACCGGGTTACCGTCGGAGTCATTCCCTTTAAATACAGGTAGATCACCACAGGCCTCATCTTCCCATCCTTTAGGTTTAGTGAACACGATATTGGCTGCGTCAAAGTTAGTTGGGAGCATGTTTAAATTTTTTTTAAAAATGATTGATGAAATTGCCAGTTGTAATATCTCCAGCAGTCTAATAAGTGAGTTTTATGAGCATCCTTCTTTTTGTCAATTTCCCCATTATCGTCAATAGTAACACTGCGTATGTCATTAATCAAATGATTGCAGGTGCTATTAATTAAATAAGCCGGATGCTTTGCTAACAAACTATTGCAAAGTACACGGGTATTTGCAATTGAAGGATTTGCGCCCGGTAGCTTAAACTGATTATCCTTTACCTTGAATTTTTGCTTTATAAAGTGGTAATAATTCTTATTGCCTTTGGTAATAGCTGTCCTGTTCCTTCCGCTGGCATCACCGGTAATAAGCCAGAATGCGCCATTGTAATCATTTATTATTCTATCGCACAATTCAAATATATCGCTATTCATTAAACGGTATTCCTGTATAATGCTCACCCAGCTAAGGTCTTTGGCGTGCTGGTTAATAAGGCAGGTAATTGGCTCCACATTAAAGTCAAATGAAGGTATAAGCGGCAGTGATGAATCAGCAAAAAGCCCGTCAGTGATATGACTGTAACCCGGATTCTTATTTACATAATTTTTCTCCCTTAACGAATAAATAAAAGTATTGCCGGCCTGCTCAAACTCCCAACTTCCTTCAATTAAATTACGGTAACTGGCTTCATCCATGTTATCCCAGGCAGCCCATTGGTCATCGGTAACATATTTGTTGTCTGATGTAAGGGCCTGAATATAATAAAAAGGGGAGTTCAGTTTTCCATCAACCCACTTATCATAAATGGCCGATTTTACCCACTTGTTAGTGGGGTTGAATGAAGAAAAAATAAATGCCGGTGGCATTTTTTCAACATACCAGCTTCCACCCCTTTCAATAGCCCTCTTCCATAAATTTTCAGAAAGCTCCTCAATTTGCTCCAAAAAAAAACCGTTGGTTTCCAATCCTAAAAAGTCATTTAGTTCGGGGTCGCTGTTTAAACTTTCCGGCTTAAAATAAACCTTTGAGTTTGTGGGTAAGTAAGTAACATGATAGTTTCCTGCTGATCGGGTCCACTTCCACCGCCTGTCTTCGCCAATTATCTTTTCAAACGAAGGAATAGTTGTTGCCAGCAGTACCGTCATATCTTTTCGTATTACATGCCATTTGCTTTTTGGGAACATAGCACATAGCATTTTTAAAATAACAATAATACCAAACGTTTTGCCTCCCCTTATAGCACCGCCGTAAAAAAAATAACGAAGCTCATTTTTTTTAAGAATGGCTTCCAAAACTTTATTAAAAAGTTCCGATTGTTTTAACGAAAGTTCTATCTCCATTAAATTGTTACCACAGTTCCATCTGCTGTTTTTATGATCGTTTGGGTTAATTTTTCGCCATCGGTAGTAATGTCAATTTTGTTAATCAAAACACCATCCATTTTAGCCATTGAGTCGAGCACCCCATTTATTACTCTCACACCTGCAGCAGTTTTCTTTTCTGCCGGGTCCATGCTTCTAATCAGCCTCTGCTTCCTTGCAATGTAGTAAGCTGTTTTGCGCTTTAAACTTAATTCGTTTTTTTCCTCTAAAAAAGCATTGGCAACATACAGGTATCTTTCAGCAGTCCTTATGCACACGTTGTATTTTTGGGCAAGTGCCTTTTTCGCTTCACTGGGGTGCAAGTCTGCCATCAAAAGTTCATGAGCATAGGCTATGCGGTCACTTAATGCCTTTTTTGTTGCCCTTTGCAGCTCCTGTTTTGCCAGCTGTTTCTGTTGTTGATTCATTTGCTGGAAATAATCTTTTAATAGAAGATATATGCCTTGTCATTTCGTAAATCCTGTCCTTTAGCTTTATAGCTTCAATTTCCCTGATGCGTAAAATTTCAGTAGGTAAAGATGTTGGCAACAAGCCGTCCGTTTCATATTTTTTTAACTCGTCGCTGCTTATCTGCAACTGCTCAGTTAAGTAATCAATCACAGAATCTTTTACCATAAGGATAGTTATTTTGTTATTCATATTTCCGGTATTTTATCCGAAAATAATAAAAGAGCGGCAAGGTGGAATCGAACCCCATCTCCCAGCTGGATGGCCGGGCACTATAACCAGTTAAGCTATTGCCGCAGGTATGGCCTTTGGGTATGGCTTATGCAGGCTTTTGCATAAGGGCACCATACTTTTATCAGCCGGAAAAATGTATTTGAATTTATCAGTGCCTTTTATCTCAATGCAATCACTAACCTTTGGGCACCGCTTAGTATTATTATCCTTAAACCCACTATTACTAACGTTTCTGTTGTGATACTTACGCCCGGTTCTTTTATGTATATAACTAGGGGTATCACCCTTTGAAACACCTGTATAATACCAGTTTGTTGCCTGGTATATGGTACCAATATGTTTCTGGCCGGTATCTGCAAAGCTGATGATTAGCTTTACCAATGGGTTTAATTTTTTAACAAGATTTAAGGAAATGGAAATGGCTTTACTGGTACTCTCCTGCTTACCATTCAATGCCACACGTACCAGCTCTATCACCTGCCCCTGCATTAATTTGTAAGGCATGGCTATTTTATTACTGGCTCCTTTACTGTACAAAATTACCCCACACCATTCACCAGTACTATTAAAAACAGAAAAGCTACAGCCAAACGGCGGCATTGTTTTACTGTAGTGAAAATTCATTACAGCGTACTTAGTGGCTTTGTATGTGGCAATTTCAAGTTTCATAATTCACCGCCGCCAACAGAGTAAAATGCTTCCGGGCAATACTCCTGCAGTAGGGCTTTAATTTTTGGCTCAGCCGTTTCGTATTCAGCTTTTGTTTTAAAAGTAATCTTCATAGTTAGCGGATTATGCTTTGCCAATCCAATCAGCTCAGTTTCCGGCACCGGCGGTAAAAACCAATCCTGCATTTGGTCCAGTTCAAGATTAGGCAAGTCAACCCTTTCTTTAATATCCTCAAAGTCCAAGCCGTACATTGTAGCAAAGTCAAAAAAGCCCTGCTGGCTAATTTTTGCATAAGCAGATGAATACTGCAGCACTAGTTCCGCAGCTTCCTTTTTATCCCTGCAGTTAATAAATATGGCGGGTAATTCATCGGGAACCGTTACGCCTTCATAAATCAATTCCTTTAATATCAATATCCTGTGGCGGCCATCTAAACAATAGATTACAGCTTCGTTTGGATTTTGCCACACATAAAAAGGCTGTGTAAACTGATTTTTAACAACGCTATTCTTTAAATGAGACTTGGCTTCATCAGTCCAATATTTAAAATCATCCTGCTGTATAAACTGTAATTCCTGCCAGTTTATACTATCCATCTTTAAAACATTGGATTTCAGTATTTTGATTTTTTCAATTGCCATTAGCTCCGACATTAATTGACACAAATGTAGGTAAATATAATTAACCTAATAAGCAATTATATTTACTATGCCTGCTAACACTAAATGTAAGTACTTTTAGCATGATGCCGGTAAAATCATTTATTATTTCATTTCGTAAACTGTACGACTCAAAGCAATATCATGCCAATGTGGAAGTGGTGGCAGAAACAAAGCATGTGTACCGCATTAAAGTAACGGCAGGAACAAAAGAGCTGCTGCTTGTAAAGTATAAGTTTAGAAAGCAAAATGCCTGGAAGGTTATTAATACAAATTTTCAAATGCTTGATACGGGAAAAGTAAACACACAGCTAATGAGCGATATTATTGAAGCTGTAAATGAAGGGTTAAAATAATTTACGTTTACAGCAACTAATTTGCACGAAAGCGAAATTGATTTACATTAAGTGCAATTATTTTTCTTGGAATATAGCCCAGCCATCCCCCCACTCCTCTGTATTTCTATCACTCCAAAATACAAATGGCAAAAACTCATAACCATTTTCAAAAACGTAGCATCCATCTTTACCTTTAGTTATATATTCTTCATCTGTAAAAAATCGGTGACTTACTTTCTCTCCAGCTTCAATAGCTTCAACAGCTTCTTGCTTTGTCATATTTTTAATATTGATTGAGTTGATAATTCCACAGCCCTTTGCAAGCTTTCATCCACCGGGTGGCCATCAATTACTATAGCAGTAACTGCAGCACGGGTTAAAGCGGTGTACATACTTTGCGATTTTGATTTATTGCTCGTCATGGTAACACTCATAATATCCCGTTCATCCACCACCACAGTATTGTAAGTAGAACCCTGAGATTTATGAGAAGTAATAGCATAAGCATATTCAACCGGCGCAAATCTTCTCTTAAGTCCCCAGGCTTTTGAAAGTGCTTCTTTCCTTTCATCAGTGCCAGGCCTGAATTTTTTAGCATATTCAAAGCGCTTGCTAACATCTGCTGCATGCCGTTTAATTTCTGTATTATCCAGCACTTCTATAAAAACCGGTTTTGCTTCATAAATAAATTCCAGCACCCACACTTTATAATCATCTGTTTTTTGAGCTACACCGGTAACCTGTATTTCAAAACTGTTGGAAATTGGTTCGTCGATATCATTCAGCTGGTGGTTATCCTGAAACATCAGCAGCTCACCTGTCAGGTATTCAGCTTTTACATCAGTGCCAAAAACATAATCCCTCACCAGGTTATTAATTTTTTTACGGGTATCGTTACGGTAAGTAACAGTTTTAATCACATTCATGTCTTTATGCTCCACAGCATGTTTATACAGCGGCAATACTGTTTCAATCACATCGTAAATATTATCAGCAAAAACCAGTGCACCCTTATCATTTACAATATTTTTCCTGCTCTCCGGCGGTACCGGGTTCAACCGTGGAAATTGCATACGGGAATTATCGCCAAAATAATCAGCAAATGGAAGTATAGGGTTTTCTTCACCCTGTCTTATCCTTTCTGTAAGCACAACATAATTGGGGCCAAAAAAAACAGGCGACGGCCTGTCAATAAACTTACTGCCGGCTTCCCGTATAGGTGGCAGCTGCCTTATATCACCAAGGTATATCACTTTTGCTTTTTTGCGCTTCTCCTTCATAATCAGGTCATGCGACTCTTCATTTATCATACTACCTTCATCAACAATTATAATAGTTGCTTTTTTTATAGGTGGATCAAAATGGTTGGCGCCATCCAGTGTAAAGGCGCCGGTCTCCTGGTCCATATTCATACCTAAAGCACCTGCCACAGATTTTGATACAATGGCTTTTTGTCCAAAAGCTTTTACCAGCTTTTCAGATATAACCAGCTTCGCCTTGTGACTTAAAGCACACACCAGTATATTTTTCTTTTCAATAAAAGGTTCAAGTATAGCCTGTGCAATGGTTGTTTTACCGGTACCAGCTTTACCGCCAATAATAAGCCATTCGTCCGGGCTGCCTTTTTCTATAAACTCAATGCCCTTTTTTATTCCCTGTTCCTGCTCAGGGTTACGTGCTTGTACTTTCATATTTATTGTTTCGCTGGCCCAAGTAATGCTTTAAAACCGCCTTCTTTTAAACTGTTATAAAATGTTTTTTCTGTAGCCGGGTTGTAAGCATAAGGTAGAAAAACTTCCAGCGCATCGGCCTGCTCCAGCATAATCATACTCATTTGTATCTCCACCCAATCACTAATAATCTTCCACGCAGTGCGTTCAGCCTGCTCCCTTGTTTTCTGCTTACTGTCAGGCCGTGGCCGCTTTATTTCCTTCCAAAGCACATTAAAGCAGGGTTCAATTTTAGCAGGAAGTTGAAAAAACAGCGGTTGGCCCTGCACCATCATGCGAAAAGTAATAGCCTTACAAATACCATCTTCGTATTTTTTACTAATATCGGTGGCGCCACTTTTTACCAGGCATTGTTCAATTCTACCCATACTGGTTACTGCAGGTACGGTACTGGTGTAGTTTTTTAAATTAATATCCATATTTATTTGGTGATTTAAGTTTGATTTTATTACAGCCCCTATCAGTATGCAATTTTGCAAAACCGTCTAAAATTTTAGTTAGCTGCACCATAGATAATGGTGAAGCTACCACAGTGGTTTCACCACAACACCAGCACACTGTACCTATTTTATCAATTGGTAAATCCTGCATCATATACTGGTTAGTTATTTTTTTTGCCATAGTTTTTAAATTGGATCAATTGCTAATTCTATGCATATATCATAAAACGCCTCACTATCGGCAGCCATTATTTGTTCCGGCGTTATTTCCCCAAGTTTCCAGCAAGGAGCCAATAGGTGATATCTGTAGTAATCATTAATCAGTTTAACATCAGGATCATTATCTCCTAAATCACAATCACAGATATCTAAAAAAATTTCCTGAATAGTTCTGCCATCTACCGTAACCTTATCAGCAGGTACAGGATAACCACCCGGGTAAAATTGTTGGCCAAACATCGTTGGCATTGTTTCAATAATCATTGTATTTCCTCCCATATTTTATTTATGCCACAAGTATTCATGGCGGTTAAAAATTCATAATACACATGGCGCCGCACCATATCCAACAGCGGCCGGTAATCTTCTTTATTAACCAGTAGATCGTACACCTGTTTAAAACTTATAAACTTTACATTACTTAAATCTGCAGTAGCAGGCAGCATAGTTTTATTAAGGTTGCGCTGCAGTATCATTTTCATGTAATACAGCCATACTTTTTTAACCGGGTACCGGTATTTAATAAACCGGCGCAGCGCTATATATTTTCTGGCATCCCAATACACCATGGGAGCAGGTATATCTTTAAAACAATTATTATACTCAATCTGTACCAGCTCCCGGTAATAATCCCAGTCAACAGGCGGTAACCGCCCCACTACCTTAGGTAAAGCTTTCTCTATAATGTGGCCATAATTTTCCCGTATATACACTTTATACTTCAGGTAGGCACGAAGCACATCACCCAAAAATTCAGCGTTCAATTCCTTGTTATAATGCCGGTACTGTTCATCATACTTACCCTGCATATTCAGGTAAAAAGCCTTTACTATCTCATCTTTAGTAAGCATACTAAAGCCGCTCCATAAAAATATCTTTACCATCTGTATCTGCGCCTGCAACTCATTACCCGTAAGCATCAATGCACCGGTAACCAGTTTAATTTCCGTCATAATATCCACCACAGCATTGTGCAGCTCATCCTCATTCAATAATTTCAGGGCTCTCCCATTCATGCTGGCTGCTATCACCATCAGCTCTGCCGGGCTCAGCTGCTGCAGTACTTCGTTTGAGGCTTTGTAAATCGCTGATTGTGCCTCCGGTTTTTTTACCAAATCCATTTTGCTTAATGCTACCGCCATCGGTTTGGGTTCCATTTTTAATAGGTTTTTCTTTGTTGTAATTGGGCATCCAGAATAAAAAGTGTTTTCTAGCTTGTGCAAAGTCGCCGTAATTAGATCCGTTGTTTTGTATCATCCACTGCTCCACCCCATCCCTGAATTTTTCCGGCGGATGAAATTTTTGTGCCCAGTTCAATTTCAGGCCAGCATCCTGGGAAAACAATTCCTGTAAGTAGTTAAAATTTTTTACTTCTTTATTTACAAAAACAAAAAGCTCTTTCTCTGTACTCTGTTTATGTATAAAGTCGGAAGTAAAGTCAGAAGTAAAGTCGGAAGTAAAATTTTTTAACTTCTCATCTTTATGTAGTAAAATTTTTTTACTACTTACAACATCAATAATTCTGTAACTGATGTTACTATCCCCCTTTCCTTTGCTGAAAAATTCAATTAGGCCAGACTGTTTTAAAATATTACGCTGATTAATCAGTGTTGGTTTACTTATGCCTAATTGTGCCATAATTAAATTATTCTGGTGGCGGAATATGTTAAGCCGGCCCGAAGCATTCCAAACTTTTACAAGGTAAAAGTAAAGGCCCATGCTTGCAGTAAGGCTTCGCTTATCCATATTATCTCTAACCGTCCAATACTGGTTAAAGGCATCAATTAGTGTAAATGTATTAATCAGCATAATTAAAATAATCCAGTCTGTTTAGGTTTTTCCTGTTTAAATCTTTCAATACTATAGCCGCCCTGGCTGCATAAGTACATTATCTTTTTATCCATCGCAGTCTCTAGGTCTTTGCAAAGTTTCAGTTTGTCTTTATGGCCACCCCAGTAAAGGCGCTGCTGTTGTCTCAGCTCATCCACTTTAAACATCAGCCGCTCCAACTGGTGCTTATGCTGTGCACCTGTATCGCTTTGTTCTTTAATAATGGTGAGTATGTGGCTATAAAACTCCTTTTCTTCATAGGTTTCATCATGCAAAAAATCAATGGCTTTTTTTACCTCAGCCAGTATTTCTAATTCATTCATGCGTCTTCATTTAATAGTGAAGTAAAATTCATTTTACTCTGCCTTATAATAAACACCTTACCACGCCTGCCGTACTGGCTGTAAAAACTATTTATTAAAAAACACAGCTCCTCCTCTTTTTTGCTCACCCTGTTTACCACCACACTATTTACTTCAAGCTCTACAGTTACATTGTCTACCATTTCACCGGCTGGGCACTGTTTCTTTTTTAAAAGCAGTTTAGATTGCAGCCACTCCATTAGTCTTTATTTAAAACCTTACTGTAGTTTTTAAAAAATCTGGCCTTTACAGCTTCAACGTTTTCACCCGGCTTTGCGTAAATAATTGTTTTATTATTTATGCGTATAGATGTCATCTGTGCGTAATCCACCTTATTATTTTTAAACTTTTTCTCCCTGTTTAAATTACCGGTACGCTGCTGGCGCCATTCATTTTCTACATTACCCCGTTTCTTTTTTTCATCAAGTATTTTTTTACGCAATTCTTCTTGCCGGCGTAACTCTTTCTTAGGCACCCTTATTTTTTTAGGTGGCTTTATTTTTGCCGGCCGTGCTGCTATGCGTTCTGCAGTTAACTGCTGCTTACTTTTTACGGAGGGCTGCAGCCTGTTTATCTCCGCTTCTACTGCCGCCGCCGGACAGTCTAATAATGCGGCAATTTGTTTGGCTGTTTTACTTATGTAGCTGTTCTGTATAATACCCAATTCGTCCGGGCTAAATTCATGTAGCATGGTAATAGTTTTAATAAATGGCAACCCTTATTTTCTTTCCAATGTTTACAATTCCCTCCAGTTGTGTCAGGTGATCCTTCCAATGTGCTTTATCCTGGTAACTTTCTTTATGCTTCTCAAAAGCAGCTACTATTTCATCAAAGGGGTATTTATCAGCCTGTAGCAGCCTTACAATAGCAAATACAAAAACACGGCTGCGCCAATTGGTGAAAGCGCTAAACCTTTTAACTTTTTCTGCAAGCTCCCTAGCTTCTTTCGGTGTTTTTACTTCAAAGGCGCCATTTTGAAAATCGCTTTGTAAATGCCTGCTGCCGCCGGTTGCATTTCCGCTGGTACCGTTACTCAGCATGTTAAGGCACACACCCACGCTAAAGCCATATTCATCTATATAATTTTTAAGCGTGATATAATTTTGATTTTTAGCCTGAACATAGCAGTTAATATAATTTCCGTTGGACCACTTTTCAGTATTGCTGTTAATTTTTGCAATCTCCACCATCGTTTTGTTTTCATGTACCAAAATGTAATACACGGGCCGCTTCAATTTTTTACTTATAAAAAAGCGATGCTGCCCATCCAGTATCAGCATTTTATTATCTTCTACCTTTACCTGTATGGGGTAATACTGCAGCACATCGTTGCCGCCTTCAATCTCTTTAATTATATTTTTTATTTTGTTCTCATTCAGCGGCCTGTTGCCGGCAATGAAGGAAAAGTTTTTGTAATTGTCGCTTTGAAAAACAGCAACAGTAGATGTTAAGTGTAAGAGCATGTTGTTTTGTTTGTGAGTTAGTTAATTGTGTTTAAAAAAGGTACAGCGCTGCATCATTATTAACTGCAGCAGCTTTTTTGCCGGCCCTTTGTTTTTTATTATTGGTTTCATCCTTAAGCCCCTGCCTGTTTTTATAAAGCTGCTTAATAGTACAGCGGCCATGCAGCTGCCGCACCGTAGTAAGGTTAAGTGTAAGCCTGCCAATGCTGTCTTTTTTAAACAGTTTCTTTTTGTACCCTCCATACCTTTTTAATTTATCTACTGTGCGGCATTGCACATATTCAGTAGTGGTACCCTTTGTATCAATAAGGCGGTAACACCACTTGCGGTTAAATGTGTAATGCTTAACCAGGCTGTAGCCAATAAGCAGCTTTTTTATTACAGATTTTTGTGCAGGTGTCATTTCTTTTTAGCAGGCTTTTTGGTGGAAGTGGCGGCTTTCTCTTTAACTGCAGGTTTTTTATTCAGGTTGTTTTTTATCACCCGTAAATCAGCAATGCGTTTAAACACCCGTTCCTTTCTCTTAGCCGAAATTTCTGTTTGCGCTTTAATAATATCTTCCTGTACAGATGGAAAATATTCTTTACCAAGTTTTAAGCAAAGCTTACTATCGCAGGTGTGGCCATTATAAATAACAACCGGCGGCAATTCTGCCAGTATAAAAAAGCGAATAAACTGATTAAGCTGTGCAGCAGTAAATGTGGAAAAATCTATTTCAGCATCTATTTTGCTTTTTTTAATATTGAAAAAGCTGCGAAAATCATCTTTGTTTTTGTAATCCAGTTTATTAAAAAGTACCGCAGCAGCAGCTTCTATTTCCACAGGTTTTAATTCAGCGCCAGTTATTAAAGGAGCATTAGGGTTTGGCCTAAAGTGTGTTCTCAACTGCTCCCAAATTTTATTATCATCAAGCTGGCTTTTACGGGCCTCCATTTCTTCAAGCCGTTTAATTTCAGCCTGAATTTCATCAGCAGTGGCCACATTGCTTTCTCCTTCAATTTTTTTACCTGCAGCAGCTTTGCCTTTTTGGGTATTGGTAATGGAAACATACAGGTATTTACCAACATCATTGCCGGTTAGCATAAAAGCCTTTTTGTATTTGCCCGATGCTAATTTGCTTTCATAAGCAGCAAGCTGTTTTTTATAATTCTCCTGTTCTTCTGCATAAGCATTACGGGCTTCCTCCTCTGTATATTCATCATCGTTATAGCTAAACCATTCTTCAAAACTTTCAGCCTCCGGAGCTTCCAGTGGGGTATAGTTATACCCGTTATAAACAACAGCGCCTGCTTTTATGGCTTTCTTTACCCAATTGTTATTATTATCATCTGCGTAGCTTTCCTGCACCAGTACCACCTCCGGGTCTTCAATAGCAATATTAAATGCAAGGTTTAAATGCAGGTCGCATTTGTTTTTAAAGCAGCTCACATTAGTACACCTGGCATCCAGTGCTGCATCTTTAAATAAAACAGCAGTGGCACTGTTAAACTTACAACCGTTGCATGCTCCAGCTTTTTTATCAAGCCCTGCATCATTCAAATCAAAAGGAGCTTTTTTTAAATTACCCTGATACTTTCTAAAATCATAGTCGCCTAATTCAATAGGGCCTTTTTCACCTGCATTTTCTTCAAACAGTTCTGTTTGTATCTCATCAGTAAACAACGCAATTTTTAAAGCAAGTGTATTGGTAATTTTGCTGTGAAAAAAAGCTTCCTGCCATTCCTTTGTAAGGCTGCAAAGCTTAATGCGCTGCCTTGCATAAAAATCACTCTTGCCAACCTTTGCTGCAATTTCAGCCACATCTTTTCCAGCATCCAGCAGGCTTTTAAAAGCCACAGCTTCTTCCATTGGGTGTACATCCTTACGCTGCAGGTTTTCCACTATCTGTGCCTCCAATGCTTCATTATCATTCAGCTTTCGGATTATTGCAGGAATGGTGTTGCGGTCCTTAATTGCAGTGTTTACAGCAAGTGAAGCCTTGTACCTTCTTTCACCACACACTATCATGTATGTTTTTCCGGTTGGCCTTACAAGTATTGGCTGTATTACTCCCTTTTCTTTAATAGATGAAGTGAGATCATCCATACCCTCTTTATCAAAAAAAGTACGTGGCTGATTAGGATCGGGTTTAATGTCCTTCAGCAAAATGTTTTTAAACTCTGTTTGTTCCATTTTAAAATTTTATAAGTGATTAATTATGTAAACTCAAACCGCCTGTTAATTTTCTGTATCGTTGTAAAAAAAGGCATTTCATGTTCGGGCACCTGCTTTATTGTTTCCATCAGTACACCAGAGCCGGTAAACAGTACACGCATTTCATTATTCACTTCTATTTGCAGGTGCAGGCACATGCCATTTCCCTTCTCTTTGTACTTTGATGTTTCTATTTTGTATGCCAGTACTTTTATCTGTTTGCCTATCACCGATTCCGGAGAAATTTTGTCTCCCGTAAAACTTTTTGAGGGTACTGTTATTCCCAGTTGACTGAACTGTTTCATTAATTAGTTTTTTGATAAGGTTTTTACTATTACAATGTTTTGCCCATCCCCAATAAGCAGCAATCGTTTCAGGTGCAGCATTGCGGCTCACCTTACGGGCAAAATTTTGTTTGATGGATTTACGCAACCTGATGTGTGTATGATAAAACACATAGCCCACGAAATCAATACCACGGCTGGCCACCGGAAACACCTGGTAGTTATCTTTCAGCTGCAGTCTTAAGTTATCCTGCAAATAATTGGAAATATCAATTCGGAGCTGGTGCAGCAATTTTTTATCCGGCCCAAGTATCACAAGGTCATCGCAGTAACGGAAGTAATATTTTACACCCTTCACTTCTTTTAACCAATGATCAAAGTAGCAGAGATAAAAATTTGCAAAATACTGGCTCATAAGATTACCAATCGGCAGGCCATCAGCAGAGTCAATAATTTCATCCAACAGCTGCAGCAGCTTTTCATCTTTAAACTTTTTTCGCAGCAGTTGTTTTAAAACAACATGGTTAACGCTTGGGTAAAATTTTCTAATGTCCAGCTTTAAGCAGTACCGGGTACAGGTTTCATCTGTTAATGCCTTTTTTACATTATTAGCAGCAGCATGTATGCCACGGCCCTTAATGCAACTGTAAGTATCTGCAGTAAAGCAAGCCGTAAACACAGGCTCCAGTACATTCATTATTGCATGGTGTGTAATCCTGTCCGGGTAATAAGGCAAAGCATATACAAGCCGTTCCTTTGGCTCATACACTGTAAATGTGGAGTAATTTGATGTAGTGTAAGTTTGGCTGCTTAGGCTGTTGTGCAGCGCTTCAATATTGGCATCCCTGTTTTTGTCATGAATGATAACACCTGTTTGTTTAGATTTTCCCCTGCGTGCAATGGCATCTGCGGCCTGCAGGTTTTGTAAATCTGCTATTTGATTATATGTGTTGTTTATCCTTTTCAATTTGGGGGAGCCTTTGCTTTTACAGGTCTTCTTCGCACATATAGCGCTACCAAAGCCCTTTCAAAAAATTTATTTTTTGCCAAGAGGCAGGGTTTGTGATGCGTAAAAACTTTAGCCTGGTGAGCCCTGCCGTTCGTATTCGTATTCGTCCAGTCGTAATTCGTATCGTTGAACTGAAAGCCAGAGCCTGAATGCGAAAGAACCACAGAACAGCATCACACAACCTTTTCAGTTAATCCAACATCAGGTACAATTCCTTATACCAGTCGCTGAAAAATTCATTCATGTGTTCGGCTCGTTCTTCGTCTTTCAAAGCAAGGCGAGCCCCGCCGCTCGTAGCCGTACCCGCCCAGCCGCAATCCGCACCGCTGAACCGAAAGCCAGAGCCCGTTGAGTCTCCGCCACGGTACCAAGGAAACCACTTTTCCTGATCTTTATTATTATAATCAGGTTTCCACTCTGCTTCTTTTGGGTTATCATTATTAACCACAAAGCAGGCGGCTTGTAATACCATCAATGCCAGCATCCCACTGCTTATTTTTTCCGGCAGGTAAGCCAATAGATCCTTTGCTTTTTGCAGATTTAATTTGTCAGGATGCGCTGCAAATACCGCATCTACTGTTTTGATGTCTTTGTACATTTTTTATTTTTTTGGGTTATTGAAATCGTTCCAAATAGCAAGGAACTGAGTGCCGAAATATTTTGCCTTCTCCTGCGTATCAAGGCAAAGGCGAGCCCCGCCGCACGTATTCGCATACGTCCAGACGTAACCCGTACCGCCGAACCGACAGCCAGAGCCCGGCTTGTAGTCTGTAAAATATGGGTACCATTTCCGCTGGTCGCTGTCCTCCCAATC
>JAGVCC010000039.1 GCA_020059395.1 Chitinophagales bacterium
AAGCCTCCCCTCTGGGGAGGTTTGGAGGGGCCGTTCTAATTCTTGTTCACCCACTCATCTAAATTCAACATTGCATTTGCCACTACTACCATTGCAGCATCCTGAGGCAAATACTTTTTCCTCTTATCTCCCATTAATTTTTTAATTGCCAGTTTATTTTTTTTATATTCTTCCAATGACTGATGATACAGACTAACTAAAACTTTCAGTTTATTTTCTGCAATGGATTTAAACATCATCGCCTCGTACCCTTTTGAAATTTGTTTACTTACATTATTACTATCTCCACCTTTCATTTGCATAGCAAAACTTCTTGCCATAACTAAATATGCAGAATCATTTAGTGTTGTTAATGCCTGCAATGGCGTATTTGTTTTTACCCTTCTTGTTACACATACCGTACGCTGTGCTGCATCAAACGTAATCATGGAGGGATAAGGCGCTGTACGTTTCCAATAAGTGTATAAGCCCCTTCGATACATATCTTCACCTTCACTCATTATCCATTTGCTTCCATTGTAAGGCGATGACCAAATACCTTCAGGCTGAAAAGGCATTATAGATTTGCCATACATTTTATTGCTTAATAGTCGGCTTAAGGCAAGGCTTTGGTCTCTTAATTGCTCCGATGATAATCTTATTCTAGGTCCTCTTGCATACAACTTATTGTTAGGGTCTTTCTTTGTTAATTCATCATTTGTTTTAGAATCCTGCTGGTATGTTGCCGACATTAAAATATGCTTCAATGCTTTTTTTATACTCCAGTTATCATTGAGCATAAATTTATAAGACAAGTAATCTAACAGCTCTTTATGTGTTGGAGTTACTCCCTGAGTGCCTAAGTCTTCCAAAGTTTCTGCAATACCGGCGCCAAACAATTGTTCCCATAAGCGGTTCATCATCGTTCTTGCCACCAACGGATTTTTTTTATCGGTAAGCCATAATGCCAATCCTAATCTGTTTCTTGCTGCACCTTGAGGAAATGGATTTAGTATATGCGGCACATCTGCCACTACTTCTTTTCCTTTTACTAACCAGTTGCCTCTTTCAAAAACATAAGTGCTGCGTTTCATTCCATCAGGGTTTTCCATCATAATGGGTGTTGTTTCTGGTTTTGACCGCAACAATAAACTATCAAACAAAATTTTTGCAGAAGTATAACCGGGTTTATTCTTTCCGGGAAATTCTTTTGCAAAGCGAAACCATTGCATTAAAATTCCATTAGGATGATTTGCTTTAATAGTTGGATTTACATACTTCAAGTACACATCATGCTTGCCGGGTGGTGCATTGAAAGTGGCTGTACCAAATTCCCATCCATTAACAGTATTAATTGTTTTTACCCGTTGTATAGGTTTTGTATTAAGATTATCTAAATAAATTTCCAAAAAGCCGTTGTTGTGGATGCAAACATATTCTACTGTAAATTCTCCGGTGGCGGGAAGGGATACATCTTTCAGCCTTGCAGTGCCATAATTTCTAATTTCTGCCATCCAACCAGTGTTAACCGCATTTACAAAACTGTCGCATTGTAATGAATTAATTACGGGCTGCCATGTTTTTAAAAAAAAGTATTGTTCATTTTTTTCCTCCGGTGTTACATTTTTATTCAACCAATCCATCAACTGGCTGAACTTTGCACTATCTTTTGGTTTGATATATTGATGTAACAAAGGATAATCCGGCTCTGTGTCTTCATCTCTTGTGTTATTAAAAAATGCCATAAACTTATAGTATTCATCATGTTTAAAGGGGTCGTAAGGATGTGCATGGCATTGTACACAATTAAAGGTGGTTCCCATAAGACCGCTCCATGTGGTGTTGACCCTGTCGAGCACAGCAGCAGTTCTGAATTCTTCATTATCTGTTCCGCCCTCATCGTTTGTTAATGAGTTTCGGTGGAAAGCAGTTGCAATATATTTTGCATCATCGGGGTTGGGCATTAAATCACCAGCCAGTTGTTCAATTAAAAAATCATTGTATGGTTTATCAGCATTGAAAGCATCAATCAACCAGTCACGGTATTTCCAAATAATTCGTTCCTGGTCGCTTTCATAGCCTTTGGTATCAGCATATCTTGCTATATCGAGCCACATACTTGCCCATCTTTCTCCATAAGATGGCGATGCCAATAATGCATCAATTAGTTTTTCGTAAGCATCGTTATTATTATCATTTAAAAATGCAGTTGCAATTTTTTCATCGGGCGGCAGCCCGGTTAGGTCGAGGCTTGCACGGCGGAGTAATGTTGGCTTATCTGCTTCAGCAGATGGCGTAAGTTTTTCTTTCTCTAACTTTTCAAATATGTATTGGTCAATGTTATTCTTAATCCATTTATCTGTATAATCAGGTACATTCGTTTTTTCTACAGGTATGTATGCCCAATGTGTTCCCCATTCAGCACCTTGTTTTACCCATTTCTCCAAAATTGTAATTTCTTCTTTTGAAAGTGGTTCATGCTTGTATGGCATTCTTTCTTCAGGGTCGGTATGTTTTATTCTCTTTATTAATTCACTTTTAGCAGCATTGCCAGGCACAATCCCATATTTGCCAGATTTTGTTTTTGCCAATGCTTCTTCCCTAAACAACAAACTAAAACCGCCCTGTTGTTTTACACCGCCATGGCAAGCAATACATTTTTTATTTAAAATGGGTTTTACCTGGGTGTTATAATCAATTTTATCTTTTGGAAAAACAAAAAAATACAATACTGCCACTACTGCAATAATCAGCAACAGTAACCATGCTTTTTTTGAAGATAAAAAATTCATTAAAGTTCTTTTTTTTAATTTGGAATCCATTTGCTTTTAAAGCCTAATCGTTTCAACCCATTCTGCACATCGGGTATTTTCATAAACAACTTCCACAACATTCCGGTTCTATGGTTTTCAATCATGGTTATTATTGGGCCCTGATCTATTGCCAAATGGCTTTTTGCATACCAGTTGTGATGTATGCTAAACCCATCTACAAAACCATACTTGCTCCAAATTTTATTTCCCAGTTCTTCATAGAAATATCGTAAGGCTTCCATACTTTCTTTTGGTGTATAAGGCATGGATGAAATGGCAGCGGTGGGCTGTATCACTCCCCGGTCATTTTCGGGACTGTGGGCCACATAACCTTTGTAACTGTCGCCGGCTGTAAGTCCCCAGCACTTGTTGCTGTAGCCCTTAAAATTTTTAGGGTTTTCCATACAGTAAGCCCGGTTAATTAATGTGTGGTTTTTTCCCTGCAAAAAATAATCATTACCCAGCGAATCTTTTAAACCATTAGGGTCTATACCCTGAAAAGTATATTGCTCAAAAAATAAAGGGCCGCCTTTGTCTTTATCATAATTACCCAGCGGCAAAGTATAACCATAATATTCTCTTCCATTTTTAAAACCGGAGCTGCCTGCCCATGTACCATCATACGCTTCTTTTGGTATTGCTTTATTTGGCCAGGGGCTTGAGGCTGCCATGATGTAGGTAATCAAACATTCATTATACCCCCACACCGGAAAGTTCATATCAAACCCATTGGTAGGGCTCCAGTGCCAATATAATTTCTTTTCGTTGTTAGTATGCCAGCGCCAGTTAGCGGCGTTCCACATATCGGTAATGCGTTTACGCAAATATTTTTCTCTGGGTGTTTCTTTATTAAAATATTCACGGGCACATAAAAAGCCCATCAGCAAATAACTTGTCTCCACTATATCAGCGCCATCATCCAGCCTGTCAAACCTTATTGTTTTACCGGTGCGCCCATTCATAAAATGCGGATATATGCCATGAAAGCAATCTGCGTTAATTAAAAAATCAGCCATCTTCATTAAGCGTCTTACTGCAGTATCCCTGCCAATCCATCCTCTTTCCACCGCTACAACAGTACTCATAATTCCAAAACCTGTTCCGCCGATAGCACCAGCATCTTTTCCAAATTCTGTTTTGCTAAAGTTGGGTTCATCCCATGCTTCATTTATATAATCCCAGTAATGTTCCGCTAAAACGCTGTTGCTTCTCTCTAATGCCAATCCACTTACCGGATGTGCACCATGCCAGAAAAAACGAAAGGTTTGCTTTTGCACAGTTTCTAATAACTGGTCATCAGTTAATCCTTTAATGATGCCAACTGCAGGTACATCATCGGGACCGTCGCCGTATTTCCCTTTTTTATTTGTTTGAGAAAATACAGATAACACAACAACCAATGCGGCAAGCGAACAAAAAAAATGTTTCATAAAAATGTATTTTATAAGTAAGGAGCTGTAAACCCTAACACATTCTTCATACCGTTTTTAACTTCGGGACAACTCGTAAATAAATTCCATA
>JAGVCC010000091.1 GCA_020059395.1 Chitinophagales bacterium
GGGTCGTGTACAGCAATAAGCGGCGTTTGTGCTTGTGTATTTACAAAACAAAAGCAGTAAATAATAATTGATATAATGCTTTTCTTAAACAATTTTTTTTATCTCCCGCAGATATCGCCGAAGACGCAGAAAATTTTTCATCTGCGATATCTGCGTAATCTGTGGGCTATTTTTTATAAAGCTTACAGTTTAACTTTTATCACCGTAAAGGAATATGGCTTTAACTGCAGGTTTAGCTTTTTGTTTTTTACTGCAATGTCAGATTCCACCGGTGCCACTTCAAAAGGTTTATCAAATGAGTTTACTTTGTTTAACTGATTAGTGAGGACAATTTGTTTTGCAAGCGCTGCTGTTTTTTTAATGCCTTCCACCGCTACGTTTCTTGTAATGTCAGTTGCTGATGCGTTTACAAATTTTAATATCAGCTCACCAGTAGTTTTATCAATTGCTGCAGCTGCATACAAACTGTCTTTACCTGCAATGGTGCTTCCGTTGCTGAGTATAGATACGGCATGGGTGCCTTTATTGATTGCAAACATTTTTTGTACATGATAATTGGGTGTGCCGTAGCTAGTAAGGTTGTTTACCCAAATTAAATCCGGCGTCCACTGCCAGCCGTCAACATGTGCAAACAGCGGTGCGTAACTTGCCATTGTTACCACATCTGCATTACGCTCCATCCCTGTCATAAAAGCGGCTTCTGCCAAAGCGGTTTGCCAGTTATTTTTATTATCAACACTTACAGTTTTGTCGCTTTGTGCTGCATACTCACCACCAAAAATTTTGGGACCTTTGCGGTCGTAATTATCATAGCGGCTGGCATTTTGCAAAAACCATTCAGGCCTGCGGTAGTAGTGTTCATCAATAATATCTGCATTCATTTTTCGCAGCTCGCCATTTAAATAATCAAAGCGTTCGCCATTAGGGTCGGTGCCGCTGCTGCTTACAATTTTAAAATCTGGATATTTTGCTTTTATAGCTTTTACAAAAAGCTGCAGTCTTTCTACATACTGCGGTCCCCAGTTTTCGTTACCCACACCCATCATTTTTAAATTAAACGGTTGGGGGTGGCCTAAGTCTGCACGTACTTTACCCCATTGTGTGGTTACAGCGCCGTTGGCAAATTCAATTAAGTCTAGCGCATCCTGCACATAAGGGTCAAGTTGATTCATGGGCACTACTTCGGCACTGTTAAACTGGCAAGCCATACCACAGTTTAAAATGGGCAATGGCGCAGCACCAATATCTTCTGCCAGTTGAAAATATTCGTAAAAGCCCAAACCAAAAGTTTGAAAATAATCTGGCGTTAAGCGATGTGCAAATTCTGTATTCCAGCGGTTAATAATCAATTGTCTTTCTTCAATAGCACCAATAGTTTTTTTCCATTGATAACGCCCCGTTAATTCAAACCCTTCTACAATACAACCACCGGGAAAACGGATAAACCCAGGTTTCATGTCGGCCAGCAACTGAATCATATCTGCCCTCATACCACCGGGTCTGCCTTTCCATGTATCAGATGGAAAAAGAGAAATCATATCAAAATCCGTTTCGCCATCGCCTTCCATCCAAATGTTGAATTTGGCTTTCAGCTCTGTAGCCGATGCAGTAAAACTGCCGGTAATTTTTTTCCATTCGCCATTGGTGGCTTCAACATTCACCGTTGTTTTGCCAATTACTTCATCTTTACTATTTGCTAATTCTATCAGCAGTTTAATGCTGCCGCTTTTTCTTCTTACTAAAGCAGAAAAATCATACCGCAAGTCTTTTTTAATACCCATGCCCCTGAAACCTTCGTTGGTTAAACCAATAGTGCGTTGTGCAGCGTTGTGCAAAGTGGTTCTTAAAAAACGTGGGTTATTGGTATTTTCTTCGTGGCGGTTAATTACTAAAAAATCGCCTTCGGTTTTTGGTTTGCCCAAAATTTTCCAGCCCATCATTGCTTTGGTAAATTCAAAACTGCGGTTCTTTACCAGCTCTGCATAAATGCCACCATCTGCACCTAAATTAATATCTTCAAAAAATACGCCCCACATGGTGGGTTGTATTTCGGCATAGGGTTTATCTGCTTTTACTGTAATTACATTGTTGGTTTGTGCAACAGCAAAAACATTTAAAAGGGTAGCGGCTAGGCCGGTTAAAAAGAGTTGTTTTAATTTCATCATTCAAATTTTTTAATTCAATTTCAATACCTGTTCAAAATTTTAAATACTTTACTGCTTATTTTTTCACGAAAAAATTTTTGCCACAAAGACACCAAGTAACAAAGCTGAAAAAACAAAGTTTTTTCATAGTGCCTTTGCTTCTTTGTAGCTCAATTCAGTTTGCTGCTATGCATCAAACCATCAATATCTTTTATAAAGAACTTAAAAGATTCTAATTATTTTTTCTTTCCCCAAATAGCTGTACCCTGATTATTAAGGCCGCTGAATATTATGGTGTTCTTTTTATTTTCCCAATCTCTTCCTTTTTGCACAAATACTTTATCGGTAAAGCCGTTGGCCCATTTCATTTCAAGCCAGGGTGCGGCATACGTCCATGTATTGGCGGCATTGCCATTAAGTGTGCCATTGGCCGCAATGGTAAGGTTAATGGAGTTTTGAAAATCGGGTTGCGATTGCTCTGTACCATAGCCGGGTACAATACTGTAGCCTAAAATAATCTGCTCCCAGTCACCAACAATATCTGCCTGAGCAATCAACGAATCTTTTTCCCATGCATATCTTTCTGGAGATGCAACAGGCCAGCCATCAGCAGTCCAGAATAATTTACGTACCTGCATGTTCATATAATAACTGTCGCTGCCCGGCCTGCCCTGGTGTGCAATAAAATAATTGCCGCTGCCATCACTAAATGCGGTAGAGTGTGCAACACCCTGCCAGCCGCTGTGGCCGCTAAATTTATAGGGTGCAATTATCATGGGGCCATGGTCTACATTGGTATTTGCATTTGCTCCATTAAAATCATAAAACGGACCGTTGGGGTTATCGCCACGCATTACCCGTACATTGTATTTTGTTTGCAGCCAGTCGTAAGCAATAAACAAAAAGTATTTATTTAAAGCGGCATTGTAAATAATATCGGCCCCTTCAATATTGCCGTTGTATTTACCTGCTGTAAAACCACGGTTGGCAATACGGGTGCCTTTTTCTCCATTGTTTAATGCAAGGCCGGTGGCAGGGTCAAGCTGTAAAGCATATATACCATCCCATGCACTTCCATAGTGCATCCAGTGCTGTCCGTTGTTGGCAACAATTACAGATGGGTCAATAGCGTTGGTTTGTATACTTGCATCGTTTCTTGATGTTACTACAATTCCTTTTTCAATCCATGGGCCTTCAGGGTTGGTGGCAGTGGCCATACCTATTACGCTTAACCGGGGCAGCGAACAGGTTAGTGAATAATACAAACGATACTCTGTACCCACTTTAATAACACAAGGTGCCCACAAAGAATTAAATGGTGTACCACCAAAACCCGTAATAAAATTTGAGCCAAGCGGCGGCAGTGTATTAAACACCCAACCTACAAATGTCCACTCCACTAAATCCTTTGATTTACGAATTTGCAAACCAGAACGTACCGTTATGCCATAACCCACATCCGTACTGTAGCTGTAATAATATTCTCCAATTTTTATTATGGCAGGGTCGTGTACATTGTGTGGGCCCCACTGCAATGCATTGGCAAATGGTGCCAGCGCAGGATAAGTGTCGTTGATAGTATTTATATCAAATGCAGGAGTTACCGGGGGCGTAACTACGCCGCCACCGCCGCCACCAGTAACGGGTTTGTCTTTACACGAACTGATGAGCATTGTTGCCAATGCACACACACACACAATTTTTTTAAATGTTGTTTTCATAAAAATTTATTTTAAAGCCAGCACCACTACAGCAAACGGCGGCAGTTTTACAAGCAGGGTGTTTGCTGTAAGTTTTGCTCCGTTAAAAATTTCCGGGGTAATAGCCGCTGGATTATTAAATGAATTATAGTCCTGTAATGTTTTTGATGTTAATATTCTACCGGTAATATTTGTGTAAGATGCCCCGCTGATATTAATAACAACTTCTTGCGCTTTTGCTGCATCAATATTTACCAGAGAGATGTGTGTAACACCGTCTTTATTTTTTGATGCGGATGCAGATACAGCCTTTAGTTTTTCTTTACCCACCACATAGTCGTTTGATTTTATCTGCAACGGAAGCATAGTGGCATCTTGATGTACGTTGTACATTTCCATTACATGATACGTGGGTGTAAGTATCATTTTTTCTTTATTGGTAAGAATAACAGCTTGCAGCACATTTACTGCTTGTGCTAAGTTTGCCATACGCACCCTGTCGGCATGGTTATGAAAAATGTTAAGCGTAACGCCTGCAATCATTGCATCTCTCATAGTATTTTGCTGATACAGAAAGCCGGGATTGGTGCCGGGCTCCACTTCGTACCAGCCGCCCCATTCATCCACCACCAATGCCACTTTTTTTTGTGGGTCGTACTTATCCATAATGGCGGCATGTTTGGTTACCAGCGTATCCATAAACAAAGCTCTTTTCATTATGGTAAAATATTGTTGCTCAGTAAATGTGGTGGATGGGCCTTTTGCTCCCCAGTCAATTACAGAGTAATGATGCAGTGCCACACCTTCCACCATATTAGTTGGTATGTTTTTCATTACAGTTTCTGTCCAGTGGTAATCGGCACTGTTGCTGCCAGATGCAATGCGAAAAATTTTATCGCTGTTTGTCCAGTCCGTCATAAACGTGGCATACTTACGGTATTCATTTACATAATACTCCGGCACCATATTACCGCCGCAGCCCCATGCTTCGTTACCTACACCCCAGTATTTTACATTCCATGCTTTTTCTCTTCCGTTTGCTTTACGCAGGTCGCTCATGGGGCTTTTGGTATCGTAATTTACATACTGCACCCAGTCAATTAATTCCTGCACCGTGCCACTGCCAATGTTACCTGCTAAATAAGGCGTGGCTTCAATCTTTTCGCACATGTTTAAAAAATCGTGTGTGCCAAAGCTGTTATCTTCTGTAACGCCGCCCCACCATTTGTTTACAATGGCTGGTCTTTTGTCTTTAGGGCCAATGCCGTCTTTCCAGTGGTACGTATCTGCAAAGCAGCCGCCGGGCCAGCGCAAGGTGCCTACTTTTAATTTTTTAAGTGCATCAATAATATCATTGCGTACGCCATTGGTGTTGGCTATTGTTTTACTCGTATCTCCCACATAAAAACCATTGTAAATACAACTACCTAAATGCTCTGCAAAGTGGCCATAAATATTTTTGCTGATGGTGTGCTTTGCATCTTTTGCATTTATTGTAACAACGTTTTGCTGTGCTTGTAATGCAGACGCTGCCAAAAACATTGTTGCTGCTATTGTAATTTTTTTCATTTTTATTTTTTTACCGGCTGCTGTAATAAAAAAGTTTTTAGTTGTTGGTTGTTAGGTGCTGCTGCTAAAAGTTTGCCGCCGTTTTTTGTACTTATCAACTGCATATCTTTTACATCACCATCAATTATTAAACCGCTTTGCAAAATATTTACAGGTTCAAATGCGCCCTTGCCATTTCCCTTCAGCAGTAAGCCATACAAAGCATCGTACCTGCCGGTGCTTGCGGCAGTTTGGTATTCGTTACCGGCAATAATTAAATCGGTGTTGCCGTCATTATCAACATCTGCAGCTATAATACTGTTTACCGGTGCCAGTTGTGCCACCAGTGGCAGCTCATGTGTTTTAAATTTACCTGCACCCAGGTTTTCTATCCATACAGAAGCGGTGGTTTCACAACTTAACACCGTCCAGTCTTTATCCTCAAAATCTTTTTGCAGTTGCTGCATGGTAGTGTTTGCATAATCTACATGAAGCAGATATTTTTTCTTTACCAATGGCAGTTGTTCTGCCAGCTGGTTTCTGTCAAGCCCAGGAAATAATTTATACGCTTCGTTTTTTGTTTTTGTATAGTAGGCCGGTATTATTTCGGTAAAATTATTTTTGTCAATATCCTTTGCATATAAAAACATGGGCTGTGTTGAAGTAATGTGGTATCGGTTGTTAAGCCCAAGGTTACCCGCTATATAATCCATATCGCCGTCTTTATCAATATCTGCTGCTTGTAAACTGCGCCAAAGGCCGGTGTTTTTTTCTAAGCCCGTTTGGGTGGTTGTTTCGGTAAATGTTTTGCCATCATTTTTAAAAAAGCGGAGTGGTGTATATTCACCACAAATAATTAAATCGGATTTTTTATCATTATCAAAATCGGTAAACATTGCTGCGGTTATCATACCTGCAAATTCAAGCGGCGCACAAATGGCTTTTGTAACATCGGTAAATTTTCCGTTGTTGTTTTGTAAAATATAACTGCGGGGAGATTGCGGATATTTTTGCGGCACCAGTCTGCCGCCAATAAAAATATCTATATCACCATCTGCATCATAATCTGCCGTTGTTACAGCATCTGTTATGTCTGCTATTTGGGGTAATGCTGTTTCGCTTATTGTAAAATTTCCTTTGCCATCATTAAAATACAATTGAGGCTGATTGTATTTTGCTATTGCAAATTCAAAACTGCCACCTGTAATCAGCAGGTCTGCATCCTTATCGCCATCTGCGTCAAATAAAACAGCGCCAAGGTCTTCGGTAAATTTATTGCCGGTTACCATGTTGTTGGCTGTAAAAGTTCCGTCGGGTTTTTGTAAACATATTTTACCGGATTGGTTGGCAGCACCTCCCACAAAAAAATCTTCCAGCCCGTCATTATTTATATCTCCTTTAGCAATGCAAGGACCAAGCTGTGAATATTTTTGCGGCAATGGCTGGTGATACCCAAAATCGAAATTTTGTGTTTCGGTATGTTTAAAATCAATGGTGCTTATTTCTGTAAAATAAGCTGGCGTTGTTGCTGTTTTTTCAACGATGTTACCTGCATCAGCATGGTTTATTGTTATCTGTTTATTGGTTGCAACATTTTTAAGCACCTGCATTTTATCATCGGGCCAAATAATTTTTATTGAATCTATCGCTGTGCTGTTACCCACTCCAAAATGTAACCGCATATCAATGCTTGATGAAAAGCCACGTACCGGAAACTGCTCTGCATATTGTTGTTTGCCGTTGCTGAACACTGTTGCTTTTGCGCCAATACCATTGGTGTTTTTTTGTGAGCCCTTTAATTGCAGCGCAATAAAATTTTGTGCGGTGTCTTTGTCTGTTGCCCTTAACTCATTTCGCCATACAAAAGCCGGTTCATTAATATTATTTACCACCAAATCCAAATCGCCATCATTATCTAAATCAGCGTAAGCGGCACCATTGGAAATTGAAAGCGCTTGTAACCCTGTTTGTTTTGTGGTATTGCTAAACGTGAGGTTACCGTTGTTATGAAAAAAATAACTCTGCATTTTTATACTGCCATATTCATCAATAAGTTTGCGCAGGTCTACAGTTGTTTTTGGTGCAGTGGTATTATCTGCGGTATTGTTATTTCCAAAAGTATAATTGCTGTGTGTTTCGCTGTTTCTAAAAGATGCGTAGTCGTTATTGGTTACATCTTTTGCAAGGCCGTTGGTTATATGAATGTCTTTCCAGCCATCGTTATCAAAGTCGGCCATTAACACACTCCAGCTCCAGTCGGTTTCAAACACACCTGCATACTGTGCAATTTCGCTGTAAAATGGTTGTTGCGTATTATTCAGTTTTCTGCTGCCGTTATTTAGCTGCAGCATATTGCGTACGTACGATGGCTGGTAACCAAAGCGCTGCTGCATGTCAAACTTTTCCTGGTTGGTGGCGCTAAACATCATTTTTTTACGCTCATTGGTTTCGGGCAGCATATCAACCACAGCTATGTCAGTAAGTCCGTCGTTATTAATATCTGCAGCATCCACACCCATGCTGTTATAGCTTTGGTGTTTGGTGCTTGTGGCAATGGTGTTTGTAAATGTTCCGTTTTTATTATTCAGCCACAGCAAGTCATTGGCAATATAATCGTTGGCAATGTATATGTCGGGCCAGTTATCATTGTTAGCATCGGTAATGGCAATACCCAGGCCATAACCATCTTCCATTATGCCGGCTTGTTTTGTAACATCACTAAAAACGGGGTGTGCAATTGTTGCAGTAACACCATCGTTTCGGTATAGTTTATCCTGCGCTGGTGAGTTGCCGCTGGTATCTTTTGGTTGTATATTATTTGCACTATGGTTATATAAACGGTGGTTGAGCAAGTACATATCCAAATCACCATCTTTATCATAATCTAAAAAAGCAGCTTGTGTGGCACAGCCCGTATCGGCTACATTATATGCAGCGGCTTCTTCAGTAAATTTTAAATTGCCTTTGTTTATAAACAGCAGGTTTTTTCTTTTTGCAGCATTGTGTGAATGAGATGATGTTACATAAATATCCTGCAGGCCATCGTAATTAATATCAACAATACTTGCACCAGTACACCATTGGGTGGTTTGCAGCCCGGCTTTTTCTGTTACATCTTCAAACTTAAAATTGCCTTTGTTGATATACAGTTTACTGCTTACCTGGCTGCCGCAAAAAAACACATCTGCAAGCCCGTCATTATTAAAATCTCCAATACCCACACCGCTGCCATTATACATGTATTCGTTTGTAAAAACATTTACAGTATCGCTTTCGGTTATGGTATTGTTGAAATCAATTCCGGTTTGGCTGCTTTTTATTTGGGTAAAATGAAATTTATCAACAACAGTACTGTTATTTTTACAGCCGCTTATTACAACGGGCAGCAAAAAAAACAGTTTCAATATTTTTTTGTTGATAATCATTTCTATTTTATGCCGCTTCAATTTACTGCAATAAGAAAAAATCCCGCCCATAAAATATTTTTATGAGCAGGAAGTTTTTATTTTTCATTCCAAGACCTAGTTTGCCGAGTTTGGCAATAAGTTTTTATTTACATCCAGCTCTTGCTGTGGAATTGGCAAATATTCATTTCCGGGGGTATAAAAATTAAAATCAGCATCGTGTGATTTTAATTCAGCTAACCTTGTTGGATTGCTGAACCAGCCCCAGCGTATTAAATCATTTATACGTTGCCCTTCTATAGCAAACTCTAATGCTCTTTCATGTGCCAGCTGGTCACGCATTTGGGCCTGTGTCATATTAGGCTTGGTGGTAGCAAGATTTGGTAATGATGCTCTTGTACGCACCTGCTGTATGTATGGGTATGCATCTGCTGTTCTGTTCAATTCATTTAATACTTCGGCATACATCAATAAAATATCTGCATAGCGTATTACACGGTAGTTAATGCCGCTTTCGCCAAATGGAGAAAACTCATCTGGCTTGCCATTACCAACACCATCGTTGGTGTATTTGCGGGGGTAAATTGCTGTTAATGGATTGTTCCATGTACCGCCATAACTTAAAATAGAGTTTTCAGTTGGCTCGTGAGATGCAATGGTTACCAATAAACGTGAATCTAATTTATTGGCGGTTGTTCTTTCTAATTTGTATTCGTTGTAGATCCATCTTGTAGGCAGGTAGTCAGAAAATCCTTTTCCTTCCTGGCCATAAGTAATAGAAATAGTTTGTACCTGTTTCCATGATGCTACAGGGTCGCAGCACCAGTTCATATCTGTACCGGTGCCGGGTGTAAACTGAATTTCAAAAAGTGATTCTGCATTATTTTCGTTTACATCTCTAAAGTTATCTCTGTAATCGGGCATTAAAGAATATACACCGGCTAAAGGGCCGCCGCTAAAAAATTTCTCAAACTGAGTGGCTGCTTTTGCGTAGTCTTTTCTGTATAAATAAGATTTGCCCAACATACCGGCTGCAGCGCCTTTTGTAGCCCGGCCTTTTTGTCCATTATCCAAACCGGTAACATTTGTATAAGAAATGGGCAGGTTAGCTTCAGCCGCTGCAAAATCATCAAAAATTTGTTTCCACAAAACCTCTTCAGTTGCAGTGGCAGCAAAATATTCGCTGGTGCTGGTTAATTCTTTTGTTATTACTGGTACCGTTTTAAACGTGGTTGCTAAATTGTAGTACGCTAACCCACGTAAAAAATATGCCTGCCCCAGCAGCCTGTTTTTTTCTTCGTTGGGCAATACACTTGCATCATACTTTGGTACATTACTTATAACCTGGTTGGCACGGTTAATTACCTGATAAAACTCTCTCCATATCCAGTACACTGGTGCAGATGTAGGTGGAATGATGAACTGACCTGTTAACACTAAATCTAACCATGGGCTGTCGCCGGTAAAATCATCGCCACGGCTATCGGTTAAACCAGGAAAAGAGCGCATGTAAGAACCATCGATAATGAGTGCTGAATAAATAGCAGAGGTAGCTGCATGTGCTTGTTCTCTTGTTTTCCAAAAAGTGGCAGTGGTGGCACTGTTTGGGTTCGACAAGTCAATTTTTTTATCGCAACCACTGCTGGCAATTAAGCAGGCTGGTATAAATAGATATAATATTTTCTTCATTGTAATGAGTTTAATGTTTTAATTAAAAAGTTACCTGAACGCCAGCCATTATTGTTCTTGGTTTAGGATAAGAACCAAAATCGAAACCGGGGTTCAATGTGCCCGCTGTAAAATCGGGGTTAAAGCCTTTATATTTTTGGAATGAATATAAATTTTGAACAGTTGCATATACTCTTAAACCAGACACTCCTTTAATGGTATTGTTTTTAAAATTATACCCGGCAGAAAGGGTACTGATTCTTAAAAAAGTACCATCCTGTAACCA
>JAGVCC010000462.1 GCA_020059395.1 Chitinophagales bacterium
AAAGACAAATGCGTTGCATAAGCAGCAATTTGGTTAACGTTTATTGTGGAAAGATAAGCTGCAAAGGGCTTAAATCTTTTTTTAGATACAGAATTTTTTACGTGTTATAGTTTGTTTTATCTATGGCTGCTTTTAAGTGAAACTGCCTGCTGCTCCATGTAATACTCTTTGTTAGAAATTACTTGGTAACGGATGTTACTTATTGTAAGGTCAAATGGTTTTCGGCCATTAAAACTCAGCTCCTCATTTTGCAAATAAAAAAGCACCGGCCTTATTTTAGTAATTACAGTATCTTCTTTAACGGGTGCCTCATCAACTATATGCTGCTGTGAAGGTACAGTTGCTGATTGCTGTGATGCATTGTTGCAACTAATAAAAAACACCTCACTTATTGCTGCTGAAAAAAACACAATGAGTGATAACTGTTTTTTCATGTTTTACCTGGTTATGTCTGCATTGTTTTACCAGAAAGCAGGTATAAAGCAGCCATCCTTACTGCCACTCCGTTTTCAACCTGCTGCAGTATAATGGATTGCTTACTGTCTGCCACATCACTATCCAGTTCAACTCCCCGGTTAATTGGACCAGGATGCATGATTACAATTTCTTTTGTTAGGCCGTCAAGCAATTTACGGCTTACCCCATAAGCAAGGTTATATTCTCTAAGTGATGAAAACAGCACTGTGTTTTGGCGTTCCAGCTGAATGCGCAATACATTGGCTACATCACACCACTCCAGTGCTTTTTTAAGATTATATTCCACCTTCACATTTAAGGCTTCGGCAATATATTTTGGAATAAGTGTTGGCGGACCTGCCACCATTACTTCGGCCCCCATTTTGTTAAGCAGATAAATATTACTTAGTGCCACACGGCTGTGCATAATGTCTCCAACTAAAACTATTTTCTTTCCAGCAAGTGAACCTAATTTTTCCTGTATTGAAAAAGCATCAAGCAATGCTTGTGTTGGGTGTTCGTTTATACCATCGCCTGCATTTAAAATGGCAGCCGGAATATGTTTTGCCAAAAAATGCGGCGCACCGCTGGCGCTGTGGCGCATTACCACCATATCCACCTTCATACTCAAAATATTATTTACTGTATCAAGCAATGTTTCGCCTTTGGCGGCAGATGAGCCGGAGGCTGTAAAATTGATGGTATCGGCACTTAAGCGCTTTTCTGCCAGTTCAAAAGAAATACGGGTACGGGTACTGTTTTCGTAAAAAAGGTTTACTATGGTTACATCACGTAACGAAGGAACTTTTTTAACCGGACGCTGTAAAACTTCTTTAAAACGGGCTGCGGTAGATAAAATAAGGGAGATGTCTTCAGGCTGAAGGTCTTTAATGCCCAACAGATGTTTGGTGGAGAGTTGCATTAAAAAGCAAAGCTAAAGCAAAAAAGGAAAAGAAACAAGCCAGAATATTGAATGATTAAATATTACCTGCCAAATGCCTATTCTTTTAAAAACAACTCCACGGCTGCATTCGTTTTAAAATTGCTGCTTAGTCTCACTTCATAACGCTTGTGTTTTGTACTAACTACCATCAATGCCGTGCATGGGGGAATACTTCCTAAACTTTCTGCTACTAAACGCAGGTGAGATATTGGCGAGGCTTTAGTGAGGTTGACATAAAAAGTAAGCGCCTTATCCGTAATTAATTTTTTATTAATCAGTAACTGTTTATCGTAATACAAGGAAATGGTGTCACCATCAATTTCGCCATTGTCATAAATTTCAATTTTAATAGAATCTTTATCTGCAGTTGCAACTTCAATCAGTTGTTGCAAATCGGTTGTCCGTTGTGTAATTTTTTCAGGTATTAAAGATGGAGGAGTATTTTTTTCAACTGGGCCTTGTGGTTTTGCAACAGGCTCTTTTATTGTAACGGCCGGCTCGGTTTGTTTTCTTATTGTACTGGTACTTTCAACAGGCTTAACCGGAGTTTTTATTATGGGTTTTACTTCAGGAATTTGTACTATTGACGGTTGTGGTGCCGGTATTTTTTTCTGCAACCACACCAGCGAACTGGTGGTGCAATTTTTTATGTTAGCATCCCACCGGCCGTGCAGAAACAAATTTTTACTCGTTTTCTTCAATACCATTTTATAAGTACCAAGGCAATTACTATAAATACCCAAATCAACTGCTATGGTCTCTGATTCTCTAAATACCAATAAAGAATCTTTCTTTGAATACCAGCCAATCATTTTATAGTGCTCGTATTTGTTCCCGGCATAGTACAAATGTGTTACTCCAGAAAAGGAGGAATCTTTTACATCAAAAATTTCCACCACCAGTTTGGGATTACCTAAAAAACCGGCATTTGATAAATATTGCCCTTCCCAGATGCCTGCAATATTATTTTGGCTGAACCCAGCGCAGTATAAAAACAAAACAGCTGCCAGTATACAAAGATGTTTGTACATAATTACTTCAAATATAAAAAGAACGGCCTTCAAACTGAAGGCCGTTAATGAACTATGATGGGGTTTTTCTTCTGTATTTAAAATTGAAAATACGATTTTGCATTGTTATAACAAATATCCTGCACAACTTTTCCTGTCCAGGCTATATCATTTGGCAATTCGCCATTCTCAATTTCATCTCCAAACATATTGCATAATATGCGGCGGAAATACTCATGACGGGGGAATGAAAGAAAACTTCTGCTGTCTGTAAGCATACCAACAAAGCGGCTTA
>JAGVCC010000223.1 GCA_020059395.1 Chitinophagales bacterium
GCGGGTGATGCATCCTGGCCTTCATCAAACAAAATATAATCGTAGGGCAAAACAGGGTTTTGCAACTGAAATTTTTTTAAATAAAAGTCGTGTGTAATATCAATTTCGCCACGGTCCATCTTTGCTAAAAAAAGACGTACCTGTTTTTCTAGATAAGGATAAAATGATTTTACAAAAATTCTGGCTTTTGCATCGCCAATGGTTTCTAAATAATTTACATCCTGTACTTTTTGTTTATCGCTGTTGCAGAAAAGTGCGGCAAATTTATTAATGTGGTTGGCCACAATAAATTCATAATGCTTTTCGCCATTGCCCAATAAGCCTAATACTGCAGCCAGCTCATGTGTTTTATAACCTGTAGCATTTACTTTATAGCCCTGTTTAAATACAATATTTTTATAAGCCAGCGAATGTGCTGTTTCTACAGTTACATTGTGCAGTCCTTCAGCTTCAAATTTTTTTGCGGCTTCCAGCTTAACCGTTTTATTAAAAGCCAGATAGAGTATTTTGGCACTGGCAGGTTTTGCTTTTGCATAAGCAATAACAGTAGTGGTTTTACCAGAGCCGGCCACCGCATTAATTTTTATATTTCCAGTGGAGGCAATAATATCTTTTTGCTCATCTGTTAGTTTCATGTTGTTGCGCTTTGGGTTGCCGCCAGCACCATTCTTATCTCTCCATAACCAATATCTTTTGGTAAATGGTCAATTAATGTTTTATGACTTAAAGAACCATGTATTGCAACAGCATCTTTAATTAACTGTTGTTTTTGTTTGCTCACAATATCATCAATATTAATTTCTCCTTCTGCAATGTAATGTGCAAGATGGCCTTCAATAGTTGCTTTTACCAAATTACGCTCAGTACAAATTTCAGCAACGCTTTTACCAGCTTTAAATAATTCAAAAGATGCCAGCTTTGTATCTATTTTTGGCGTGCTGCTTTTTTCTTTTCTTTCACGCTTTGGGTTTAACAATTTACCTCCCATATTTGTTTCAACAGCATATTGCTGGCAATAACTTTCTATAGCCGCCAACACATCATCTCCATATTTATCAACCTTAGCTTTTCCAAAACCGCTTATTTGCAGTAAATCTTTTTTAGTGAGCGGCAGGTAATTACTCAGCTCCGCAAGTGTGGCATGATTAGCCACCATATACACAGCAAGGCCTTCGTCTTTACAAGCCATATCTCTCCAGCGCTTTAATGTGTTGTACAATTCCACATGCTGCAAATCAGCATCTGCAATAGTTTGTGTTTTGGATGCAGCATAACAACTGTAATTAAACTTAGGCAGCGCATATTTTAATTTATGCTGTAAAAAACCGGTTAATGAAAACGGCTGTTTTGCATACTGCATAAAATAACAACTGTTAAAAACGGCTAACGCCAGTTCATTTAATCTGTCATTTACCGGAGTGGCTGTTTCTTTATGCTCTGTAAATAAAGGATGATTTTTTATTTCATTTAAATAAGCTTCCAGCTTGGGTACAAAATGATTAGCAGCATCTGTTAACCTTTTTTGCAGTGCTTCATTTTTTTCAACCACGCCTTCTTCTTTCATTAATAAAGCCACTTGGCCAATAAATTTTAAGCCCACCAATTTATTTGCAGCAAAATGTTGTTGCAGGCTTTCTATCCAGTTTACAGCCTCTTCATTTAATGTAGCGGCATGTTGTTTTATTTGATAGTGTAAAAGCCCTGCGGCCTCTTCCGCTTCATTAAAAGAAAAAAGTGTTTCTAAAATTTGTTGTGTATATAACTGTCTGGCTCCAGCAAACCTATCGGCCAATGAACCTTTGTGTTGTAATGATTGCTGGCCTTTAACGACATTATCATTACTGGTAATAGCGCTTTGTGGAATTTTGCTCAGCAACACAATACCATCTAAACTGGTACAGCGGCTAAGCGCTACATAAACTTGCCCGCTGCTGAAAGCAGATGCTGCATCAATCATTACTTTTTCAAACGTAAGCCCCTGGCTTTTGTGAATAGTAATTGCCCATGCCAGCCGCAATGGGTATTGTGTGAAAGTACCCAGCGTTTCCTGTTCTAATTTTCCATCGGTGCGGTTAAGATTGTAGCGACTGTTTTCCCAGGTTTCCATACCCACATAAATTTCTTCGCCGTCACAATCCACAATCACTTTTTCTTTACTTAAAGATTTTACCACACCAATTTTTCCATTAAAATAACGGCGGGCAACAACATCGTTTTTTAAAAACATCACCTGTGCACCTTCCCGTAACACAAGGCTTGCATCAGCAGGGTACATATTTTCTGGAAAATCATTTTCAACAACGGCTTTGTAAGTAAAAGGCGGCGTGTTAAGCCTGTTGAGTTGCTGCTGATTAATATTGTCTGCCTGGTTATTGTGAGACGTGAGGGTAATGTATTTATCATCTCCATCTGCATAAAAATTGGGAATATACCGCATGTGCAGGTCTTCAAAATCATCTGCATCCATACTGTTGGTACGTACTTTATTTAAAAGACGTACAAAGCTGTCTTCTTTTTGGCGGTAAATTTTATTCAGCTCAATTAATAAAGGCGTTTGTTCTTTTATAGCAAGGCTGTCGAAGAAAAAAGGCGAAGCATAATATTCGTTTAAAATATTCCACTCCTGATTTTGTGCCACTGGTGGCAACTGAAATAAATCTCCAATGCACAACAGCTGCACACCGCCAAATGGTACATCATAATTGCGGCGGACATGACGAAGAATAGTGTCAATAGCATCCATAGTGTCGCACCGCACCATACTTATTTCATCAATTATAAGCAACTCCATTTTGCGAAGCAGGTCTTGCTTTTTTTTGTTTTGGCGCAGCTTTGCCAGCAATTCTTCTTTATTATTTTTTGTGGGCAGAAAAGGATGAAATGGTAATTGAAACAAGCTGTGCAGCGTAACGCCGCCTGCATTTATTGCGGCCACGCCTGTTGGTGCCGCCACTACAATATTTTTTGTAGCATTGTCCCGCAAGTATTTTAAAAAGGTGGTTTTGCCTGTACCTGCTTTACCGGTAAGAAAAATATTTTCGTTTGTTTCGGTTACAAAGCGGTAAGCAAGGTCGAATATTTCGTTGCGTTCAATTTGTATCATGTAAGTAAAGTTTGCCCGCTGATTGCGCAGATGTCGCAGAAAAGAATTTTATAAATTATTTACTTTTCTAAAAATGTCGGATGCAATATTATCGGAATTAAAGTTAACCAGAATGCCCAATTTTAAACCGGTTAATTTTAAGTAGGTTATGGTTTGTTTGTGATGAACTTCTGCTAATTTTTCAACTGACTTTATTTCAATAATGATTTTGTCATTTACCAATAAATCAATTCTAAAACCAATATCAAATTTATGATCATCATAAATTACCGGCAAAGGCACTTCCATTTTTACAAAAAGCCCGAGTTTTTCCAATTCGTATTTAAGAATGTGTTTGTAAACATTTTCAAACAAGCCAGCACCTAATTTTTTATAAATCTTAAAAATTGCTCCACGGATAATATAGGAGAGTTCGTTTTCTGACATAAAAATATTTTTTGGATAATGCCCGCAGATTGTGCTGAATACGCTGATTTTTCTGCGACATCTGCGCAATCTGCGGGCAAACAACTAAGCCGCAGGCTTCTTATCCATCATTAATAATTCGTTTACCTGTACTTCGGTAACAAATCTTTTTACGCCGTCTTTATCGGTATAGGTGCGGTTTACCAATTTGCCTTCAATGGCCACTTCGGCGCCTTTCGTTAAAAATTTTTCTGCAATTTCTGCCACTTTACCCCAGGCAACTACATTGTGCCAGGTGGTTTGGGTTTCTTTGCGGCCCGTACGGCCAGTGTAGGTTTCGTTGGTGGCCATGCTGAACCGTGCCATTTTAGTACCGTTTTCGGTGTTTTTTACTTCTGGTGCTTTACCCAGGTTGCCAATTAATTGCACTTTGTTTTTTAATGCGTACATAGTTTTAAAATTTGTGCCGTGCCTTTTTTTATAGCCGTGCTGTTGATTTAATATCGGGTTGGTTACCGATTGACAATGCAAAGATGCGATGGCAGATAACCGATAGCCGGAGATTAAAGGATTACTTGGCAACTATATATGAAAAGGGCGAAGAAAAATGAGGGTTATTTTTTATTCTCTAATTCTATATTATCAAACGCAGATTGATTTAACACAAATATTTTTTTATTATCTAAACTACTTACAATGAATTTATCTCCTAAAAATCCTAACAACTTAAAAGAAACACTGTCTTTGCTATCTTTAATTGGACTGCTTGTGTTAACTATTATGTTTTTTACACACCTTATATCTTTGTTGTTATAAACATTTATACCGTTTACTTTACCTAATGCAAAAGATATTAGTGGGGTATTAATGCCAAACGTTAATATAAAGAAGGATAATTGAGATTTATGAAATATTGACGCTACTGTTTTACTACTGAAACTTTTTATCAAAAGAAGTTGCCCAATTAACAAAGATGACGTTATCCAAAAACAAACACTATCACCAAGCAGTCTATATAAAACAACTAATATTAAAGGGGATACGAATATCCACAAATCAAAATCAACCAATACAGTCACCCACTTTTTTTGTAATGATGCTCTAACCGACTTACGCTTTAAAAAGTTTAATATCTTTGGCATTATCCGTACAGAAACTGCTTGCAATAGCACGCAAAAGAAATACACTCCCCAAGTAATAGCAAATGGGAAAATAAAACTCTTAGGTATCTCCATTAAAACAACAAAGTTTGTTATGTCTATCTCAAATCTGCTCCAGTATCCAATCAGATACAAGCCACCGCATATAAATAAATACAAAATTATACAAGTGGTTATCGGTATGTACTTTACTATTTTATCCATAATGATTATTAAAGACAAAATACTATTTATTATTCATTAAAAAAGCCTCAATTAAGAGGCTTTGCTTTTATTATGAAACTGGTTTGTCTTTACCTATTAGCTTTTGATATGGTAGGGTTGCGTTTCCTGCCTGCCCTACAGCATCACTAAACTTTATTACCGATACTTCTTTTCTATTATTGTACCTGTAGGTAAACTCTGTTGTATATCTGTGTAAGTGCTTAGGTGAAACTTGATGATAGATACCAATAATACCACGTTTAAAAGTACTCCAAAAGTTTTCGATATTGTTGGTATGAAATTGCCCAACAGTTTTAAAATCGTCTGCATTGTGCTTTATAGATACATGGTTGTAGTTGGCATCTAATCCAGAGTAACCTCTATGGCTATCGGAAATAATTAAGCTGCCGTTCTCTACAAATTCCCCCATAATCGGCTGCAATATTTCAGCCTTAGTATTTGGTACTACAAACGTTTTTAATTTACCTCCACGCTCTACAAAGCCCAATACCGGTATTTTTTCGTCACCGTCAACTTCATAGTTTCTTTTTTTGTTTGCATGACGATTTTTATTTTTCCCACCGACAAAAGTTTCGTCAACTTCTACAATCCCCTTTAGCATTTCGGGAGCGGTTTCTTTAAACATTTCTCTTATTCTGTGATTAATAAACCATGCTGTTTTTTGTGTGATACCTAATTGTGCAGCCAGTTGTAAAGAACTAATTCCCTTCTTTGAAGTTGTAATTAAAAAGATACAAGCGTACCATGTACGTAAAGGAATTTTTGAGGCTTGAAATATTGTACCAACAGTTGCAGTAAACTTCTTTGCACATTCTTTATTAGCACAGCGATATTCAGGTATATCCTTTTTAGAAGGCTTATTACTCCGGCTCTTAGTTGTATAAACTTTTACACTTCCGCAATGAGGGCAGACAGGCTCACCGTTTAGCCAAATCTTTTGCGCTAAAAACTCGTAACAGGTCTTTTCCTCTTTAAAGTAGTCATTCAGTTCGATTAAATTTTTGAAGTTGTCGGTCATTTGTGTCTTACTTTGTCTTACGTACAGGTGAAAAAAATTTATTTCCGTTTAATTGACTCTTTTACTGCCTTTTCAAGTAGCATTTCAATAGTATTGCTAAGGCTTCTTTTATCGCTATCTGCCATAAGCAATAACGCTTCTTTTAATTCTTTAGTAGTCCTAAAAGTTATTGATACTGTTTTATTGTCGATTGCCATAACACAAATGTAAGACAATGTTTGACAATAACAAAAATTTATTTCTTAATCACCGCCTTTTTATCCACAGTTAACCCAAATTTAATTTCGGGGATGCTTCTTTTTAGTTGCGCTAAAATACCAAAATGGTACGTATTTTTAAATTTGGCTGTGTATCTTTATAAAAAAGAGTTTTACAGAATAATTATTCCGTTATTATGGCATTTTATAACTTAGTGATTATTATTAGTTTATGGCAATAAAATATCCTTTTAAGTATTGTAGACACATAAATCCATCTTTTTAATCGACGGTGATATCTAAAATGTCTTTCTAAGCCTAAATTCTATTTTTGTTATTTTTTTGGAGTTTTATTAAGATGCTTGTGGAAAAATAATGGTGAGAAAGGGTAAAATAAATTTGGATTGTATTTATATATGTCGTACCTTGCATGTATAAAAAACACAAAAACCGCCCTGCGTGGTAGCAATAAAGCGGCTTTTGTAAATTTTATAAGTTTAAATTGGGACACCCTCTTGGTGAGGCCGGGCGATTTGAGACCAACCGTAGATCAGTTCGAAACTGATGTGTTCCATCTTTTTACTAACCCAAAGGTACGTAAAAAACCTTCAAAAACAAATTTATGGACAACTTAAATTCAGCAGAAACAGAGAATGTCGCTGACGATATATCTGCAAAAGATTCTAAGAAAAGAGTTTCTTGGGTTTCAAGAGACCAAAAGTCTATGATTGATTTTGTGTCTGTAGTGTATAAGATGCTGGGGCATACTGATTATCATTCTAATAAAGCTATTGCAACTGCACACGGGCTATCACCCGATAGTATAAAGCAGCAGTTAACTTCATGTCAGCAATATAGGCTGTTAGAAATAAAGTTTGGTACTGGATATAAGGTTACAGACCTATTTAAGAAAATATTTCTGCCATTTAACGATACCGAAAGGCGTACTGCTATTATAGAAAGTTTAAAGTCTCCTGAAACTTACAGCCAATTATTCAAAGAATACGAGTATCATATATTGCCGCCTGTTAGCGGTATCAAAAATCATTTCGTTAGAAACTTCGGAATGAAAGAAGATATTGCTGAAAAAGCGGCGCAAATATTTATTGGCAATTTGTACGACAACGATTTATTGGATAACAGAGGCGTATTAATTTCTGCAATGCCTATTAAACCAAAAGAATCAGACGTTACACCGGACACCAAAGAACAATTACCTCCGACCTTAGTTGAAGTTTTAACAGGGCAGGTAAAACCGCAGGTAACACAACCTGTAGATGATGGACTATTTGAGTTGCCTATCCCATTGCCAAATAAAAGAAAAGCTTATTTAAGATACCCGTTAGAAAATTTAACAAGAAAAGATATTAACGTAATTGCAAAGGCTTTGGAGTTTATAGCAAGTTCATTAGAAGATGAATAATAAAGGGGCAATAAGCCCCTTTTAAAATAGTTGTATCGCAGCAACAAAAAGGAAAGAACGGCATCACTATATGTGTCGTGAACCTCGTACACCAGCCATCTCATGAGTGGTCTCTCATTAGGCGCAAGTGGTGTGCGGGGATTTCCTGTTTTCAAAGATAAGAAAAAGCCGCTATTTTACAAGTTAAATCTTGTCGCAAATGACCCTTTACGAATACCGTGCATTGGATGAACTGGAGCAAACGGAGGCTCTTTGGGAGCATGGTGTGCATATCGGGGAACGGGAAGAAGGAGAATATAAAGTTGTGCTGTACCAGATATTTGAGTTTTACATTGAAGTGTTTTACCACATAGAACATAACGTAATACACAGGTACAAGGCTTTTAGTAATACGGAACTATTGGACGCTTACCTTGATAAGTATAACCTTAAAGATTTAGGGTTATGATATAATTTATAATGATTAAATTTGCATTATGGCAAAGGCAATAACAAAAAAGAAAGCTGCAAAGAAACGTGCAGATAACTACGAAAAGCCTTTAGCAGTTACAGCCAACTTTGCACAGGTTTTTCAAGTAGTAAAGAAAAACAAAGAGCAAAAGGCATCTAAAGGTTAACCGGAAGTTCCTTGTATCAGATTAGTAAGATAATCACCCAAAAATGATACAATACTTCCAATAGGTCTTACACATAGTTCTGTCAATTCCGACGCTCACAGCGTCCTATCCAAGTAAAATGCAGTGCCATTTTGGAGTTGATTTTTGAACGAAATTATCACTTCGTAATTCTCATTTTCACACTTCGCCCTTTTCGTATATAGTTGCCGATTACTTACTTTTATATGCGTATGTAAACGGTTGTTTTATGATAATTTATTACTATCTTTTGCTATAAAATTGATTGTATGCCAAAGGTTAGCGAAGA
>JAGVCC010000406.1 GCA_020059395.1 Chitinophagales bacterium
ATTGTATTATCATTGAAATGGTAAAGGCAGTTGCAGCAATTATCGCTGCGAATAATGTTGATAGCAATGCTGGTATAGCAACTCCGCAGGTAAACCTTGCGGTCATTGAAAGAAGCAAAGAATTTATTCATACACATTTTACCGATGACTTTTCGTTGTTTGATATAGCAAAGCATGCATTTGTAAGCCCTTTTCATTTTAGCAGACTTTTTAAAATGCATACAGGCCAAACACCCCATCAATATGTATTGGCTGTAAGATTAAAACACAGTGCCATGCTGCTAAAAAATACCGGGCTGGCTGTGAGTGATGTGGCCTGCCAGAGCGGTTTTGCTAACACAGATTATTTTGGCTATGCATTTAAAAAATGGGCAGGTTTATCCCCTTTGAGTTTCAGAAGCAGCTGAGCATTTGAGCTATACTCCTTAAAGCAGGAACATTTATTTACAGTGTCTCATAGGTATCGTTGTTGGCAAATTTTTGCCCGTATGTTGTGCAGGCATACCATACGGCGGGTAAATGCGTTTATCTATAGTAGCGCTTTACATATCTTTATAACTTAAATTTTGTTACTTACAATGAAAAAAATATCTCTTTTTATTATCATTGCTTTTATTGCAACCGCCGCCACTGCACAGATAAAAACAGCCTTCAATGCCAACATTGTATACACGATACCATCCGGTTGGTATATGAAAGATTCTTCTTTAAAAAAGGTTACGCTGCGTAAAACCGGCGATGACTACAGCCGCATAGAAATTTCAGTAAATCAATACCCTGATAAAGACCTCACAAAATTTATGGCACTTGATAAAAAGAAATTTTCGCCAGATCCGCATGTACGCACCATATTGCCCGATGCAAAACTGGGCAACCGTATTTACAAAAAAGTTAAATACTTTACCAACAACAAAGTATTAATTGCCGATACCGAATTAAACTATGTAAGCTTAACCCAACTTAAAAACCCGCTGCCAGGTGTTACCAACGCATTGGTACAGTTGGTGGTTATTTGCAGCAAAAACCAGGAGGCCGAAATGACCAAAACAGCGGATGCACTGGCAACAGCTATGGTTTATTAATGTGCAGCGGCTTTTTATAATTTTAACTGATTGAAGCGGCGGCACTGTGCCTAATAAGCCACCGCCTGCTACTGTAAAATGTAATTTTTTTGCTTACAAACTTCGGCTGCGGGTGTGGCAGTATGCAGCAACGCAAAGGTTACAAAACAGTGTAATGGTACCACTTACTGCTCTGAATACAAAAATTACCATTTATATAATTTACGCTGCTGCTTCATTTGCGGCGCATATTTTTGTTGCTTATTAAAACCTGCAATATGCTAACCCAATTAAAAAAAGTATTTTTCACACTGCTTATTGTTGCTGCTTTTACTAGTACATCAACAGCGCAAACTGCTGCCGATTCTATAAAGGCGGTAATAAATAAAACTTTTGAAGGCATGAAAGAGGGAGATACTGTTAAGATAAAAGAGTGTTTTACCGATGGTGCTTTTTTACAAACTTTTAAGCGCACAAAAGATGGGGGTTTAAACTTAACGAACGAAACAGTCAGCGATTTTTGTAAAGCAATTGCATCACTGCCTAAAGGTGCTGCAGATGAACAAATTTTTTTTGAGCAAATTAAAATGGATGGCAGAATGGCTGCAGTATGGACGCCCTTTAAATTATACATTAATGGTAAATTTTACAGCTGTGGTGTAAATTCATTTCAGCTGGTAAAGCTTGATAAAGAATGGAAAATTCAATACATTATTGATACCAGGAAAGCAGCGGCACAGTGCAATTAAACAGGTGGTAGGTAAAACGGTATTATAGCTTTTGCCGCCCTAAGTATTTTTTTAAAGCTGTAAATCAAAAATTGTTTTTCTTTTTATTTACCTCTTTAGAAGCCTGCCCTTCAATACCAACCAAGCTGTGGCACTATACCAAAGGCGGCGAATAGTTTAACTTTTTTGTTACAATTAACTTATGTTGCCGCAGCGTCCCACGTGCTGGGAAGGGAAATTAAAACTCGACTATAAAACCAATTGTTGGTGTTACAAATGGATCGTCATTTTTAACCCCTGTCGGTATGGCGTTACTACCATCTCCTTTAACAGGTAAACCATCAGTTGTTAAAAAAGCTGTATTAGCATCATTTCTTTTAAAAGTATATTCCGGTATGGCCGGATTTTTGGCAATATACCAATTGGTAACATCTAAAAATAAATCAATCGTTATTTTCTTAAAGTTCCATTTTTTATCAATCCGCACATCGCTGCTGTTAAAACCATTAAGACGCATTGTATTGAGTTGAGAATAATTTAATATACCCACTCCCTGAGATAAATAGTTGAGTCTTGATTGCTGCTCATCAAACGGTGTGTAAGGTGCGCCGCCCTGATAACGGAATTTTAAACCTAACTCCCAGTTACGTGGAAATTTATAACCCCATGTAACACTCAGCAAATGCTCATTATCCCAACTGCTGGCTATATATTTTGCATCCCTGCCCGAATAAAGACTTTTATAAAAGGTGTAAGACAAAATGCCAAAGAAATTTTTGGTGAGCTTCTTTTGTACAAAAAATTCAACGCCATATGCTTTGCCTTTTCCATTGGTAGTTACTGCCTCGTTGCCAAGTAATGTGAAATCTGTGCCAAGGTTTGCCAATGAAATACCATTACGGTTTGATACAGGCACATTGCTGTATTGTTTATAAAAACCTTCAATGGTAAAACGCAATCCATCGTTGGGTAAATATTCAAACCCGGTTGTATAGTGATTACTTCTTTGGTACTTTGCATTTTTGTTTACCAGCACATTGTTATTATCTGCAAATCCAAGAATGGTATACGGAGCAATCTTATAATAAGTACCAAAAGATGAATTCCAGGTCCACTTATCTGCCATTACATAGCTAAATGAAATGCGTGGCGATAAAGTTTGTAACCCATTCATACCATCTGTAGTAAATGTGTTCATATCGGTACGAACACCGGCACTAACGCCCAGCCTGTTATCCATAAACCGTTTGCCAACCTGTACAAAAGCACCTAATCTTAAAAAAGCTTTTAAAGGGCTGTTGAAATTTACATTTACAGCAGGTTGCACAATGGCACCACCGGCATCACGAACTTCTTTACGGATTATACTAAAAGTGTTGTTTGAATAATCTGCCAGTTGAGTGGAGGCACCATAAGCTACCTTAAACCCATTGTAAGTTTTATTTACATCAAACCTCAGCTTGGTTTCTGTTTCGGCACTTACAATATCCAACGATTTATTAGCAGCAGTTGGGTTTTGATTATCCTCATACTTTTCAATATCATTATTAAAATCAGTACGGCTTAAAGCCAAATTCCAAAAACCATTTTTAAAAGTTCTTTTTAAGGAGGCCCCAATTGTATAGTTCCATTGATTTACCAAAACATTGGAGTTGATGGTATATAATTTTTCAGGAGTGGCTTCTTTGGGTGCAGCAAAACGGAATTCATCAATAGCGCCGATGCCTAAAAAAGTAAGGGTTGTTTTTTTATTAATCTGATGGGTGATTTTTGTTTGAAAATCCCAGAAATTGGGGCGTATGGGTAAATCAATTGCCTGAAACAGCAATTGCAAATAGGAACGTCTTGCAGATGCAAGGAAAGTTGTTTTTTTATTGTTCGACAGTGGCCCTTCCAAAGTTAATGCAGCTTCTGTTGCACTCAGCCTTACATTTCCCTGCAGCCTGTTGGGGTTGCCATTTTTTTGTTTAAACTGAAATACTGAACTTAACGCATTATCATAACGGGCATCAAAAGCAGAGGAACTCAACTTTACATCTTCAATAAAGCTTACGTTTAAAATTCCCTGCGGCCCGCCGCTGCTGCCCTGCGTTTGAAAATGATTAATCACCGGCACTTCAATACCATCTAAATAAAACACATTTTCATTAGGCGCACCACCCCTGATAATAATATCGTTACGGAAACTGCCACCCTGCTGGCCGCCGCCAACACCCGGCAGTGTTTGTATTACTTTGCTAATATCAAAATTGCCACCGGGGTTGCTTTTTATTTCTTCTGCAGTTAAGCGTTGAACACTCAAAGGTGTTTCTAATGTGGCAGCTTTTACGCTTCGCTTATTAACTTTTACAATCAAATCATTCAATAAGGCCGCTTCGGCTTCCAGTTCTATGCTGTAAGTATTTTCGTTACCGCTGTTAACAACCATATTAAACACCGTATATGTTTTGTAGCCAATTTTACTAATAATTAAATTATAGGTTTTTACAGGGATATCTGTAATTCTGAATTTACCCATACTGTCTGCAATAATTCCCTTTGATGTACCATCTAATTGTACCGAAGCTCCATTAAGTGGTTGTTGTGTTGCTTTATCAACAACAACCCCTGTAACACTGCCGGTTTTTTGTGCAAATGCAGTTGTGGCATGTAAAAGGATACTGGCTATTATTATATACAGTTTCATTCTCTTTATTTGATAATTACAACAAGAAATGTCTAACAATAGAAATATGCTTTTGTTTAATAAAAAAAGCAAAATATAAGAGTAATCTCAGGCATAATTATTTTTAAAGATTATAAAGTAGTGTATTGATTGTAACAATAGGGGCCTGCTTTTCCCTTGCTTTACAACGAAACTATGCTGCGTTGGCTTTTTTCTCCGCGGCACTTCATTATGTTGGCCATATTTTTAGCCGGGGTATACTGCCGTTTTTTATCTTTAAAAGTGCTGTTGCCTAAGTGTGTAATACTTGCGGTATTAGTTAGCGTTTGCTGCCGCAGCGTCCCACGCTTAGGCGTGGAGACACTGCGGCGAAGGAAATTAAAATAATACTAAAGCCATTATTTTGAGTAAATTTGAATACTTAAAATTGTATTATGACGGAGATTTTAATTGATAAGAAAAAATATGTTTTAATTTCTAAAAAGAGTTACGAGGAATTACAAAAAAAAGCTGCGCTAAAAATCAAGCCGGAAAATCTGTTTTCAGTTGAAGAGGCCCGTGCACACAGCAAAAAAATAATTAGAAAATGGGCCGCCGCAAAGTAGTCGTTAAACAGGCAGCCGCCGAAAATATTGCCGCTATTGCCTGGTTTATAGAATCGAAAGGCATGGTTGCCACTGCTGATAAGTTTACCGATAATGTGTATGATGCTTTTATAAAGCTGACCGATGAAAGAAAACGTTACCCCATTTGCAGATAACCTGAAAGAGCTGCTTTAGGTTTTAAATGCATTTCCTACAAAAAGAAATATACTATTGTACTGATTGAATCCGATGCGGAAATTATTATCTGTGAATTTGTTGCTGCTAAACTTATTTACTGGTAAAATACAAAAAGTATGTGTTGGCACAGATAGGCTACGCTGCATTAACTGCCCTGCATATCTGCGCCAGCAGCGGCGAAGGCCTTACTTAATTAAAACAAAACTTGTTGCGATAAATTTATCATTTACAACCATGCCTGTAACACGGGCTTTTTTTACAGCGTTGCAAAAACCGTCTTTTGCATGTGCATCGCCGTGGTCATCTATATTACTGCCGGTTACAAAGTAGGGTTTGCCTTTTATTTTTACTGCAAGGTTGCAGCCCGTTTGTGTTTTAAGTTTAAAATTACATTGGCCGCAGCTTGCCTCAACTGTTGTGGGCTTTGTAATGCGTAATGTGGTATCACTTATTGTTGCCTGTGCACATACAAAGCTTATTGACACTAAAAAGCACAGCATTAATAATGTAAATTTTTTCATTTAATGAAGGTAGGTTTTATTGTAACATCGCCTGCGTTTGTAGCACACGAATGCAATATTATGTTTTGTGTGCCACGAACCAAGGCATAGGGCGGCGGCGAAGAAATTTATGTTTTGGCTAAAGCCAAACAGTATTTGTTATTGCAGCCCTCCGGCTGAAGCCGGAGGCAATTGATGAAGCTATTGCAAAATGAAGGAGTATTGCATTTTAATTGCCATCCCGATTTAATCGGGATGGGCAATAGTGCAAAATGTACAGCGGCTTTAGCCGAAAAAATAAATATGGGCTTTGTAAGATGGTTGCATTGCGCTGTGTGGTTGGTACGGCAAACGCTTTAACCTGCCCTTCGATACCAACCAGGGCGTTGCTGCACATATCTTCGCCAGTGGGAGAGTCAGGAACACCAACGGAGGCGAAGAAAAGTTTACCAACCACGGCGAAGAACACCAGCCAACTGAAATGAACTTTTGTAAATATTGTTTTAAAAGTTAACTTTGAAGTAATGCCTACGGTACTATTACTTTACGGTTTCAGGTTTTTCTTTTACAGTAACGAAAACAATGAGCCTGCTCATATTCACGTTAAAAAGGGAAGCGGCGAAGGTAAAATATGGCTGGAGCCTGTTATTGAAATTGCATGGCTGTATGGGTTTTCAAAACAGGAAGAAAATGCAGTTTGGGAAATAGCTAACGGACACCGGCAATTATTTATAAATAAATGGTATGAATACTTTGGTAAATAAATTTGATGCCATTGAAAAACTCATTTATGAGGAAGGCATACATATTGAAGCGGTTGACATGCATCCTGAACTTGATGTAATGCTCGTAATTTTAAATACCAAGGCGGTACTGCACCGCCGTATTTCTGCCTATAAACTTTTAGCCACTGCTGATAAAGCTGCACTGCTTACTTATGAAATAAACACCAATGGTACCGGCATACACTGGCCGCTTATTGATGAAGACCTTAGCCTTAAAGGTTTTTTAAGGGATGAATTATTAAGTGTTGTTAAAAAAGACACACTGGCTGCATAAAAATTTTCTTTCTCCTTTTTTGAGATGTATGTTTTGGCTAAAGCCAAACAGTATTGTTATTGCAGCCCTCCGGCTGAAGCCGGAGGCAATTGATAAACCATTGCAAAATAGTTGAGTGTTGTATTTTAATTGCATCCCGATTTAATCGGGATGGGTAATAGTGCAAAATGTACAGCGGCTTTAGCCGAAAAAATAAATATTGGCTTTGTAAAATGGTTGTATTGCGCTGTGTGGTTGGTACGGCTAACGCTTTAGCCTGCCCTTCGATACCAACCACGGCGAGGGCGGAACACCAACAGCGGCGAAAGGGCTATGCTGGCGGCTATGGGTACCAACTGCGGCGAAAGAGATGGTTAAATTGGTTTATATTCTTCCAGCATAAAGAATAATTGACTTGTTAGAAATAGTAGGTGAATAGCTCTTTCTCTACTGATGTCTATATTTTCATGAGTCTTTGGATTCCGAATTCCTGTCATTACCCCTGAATAAATTTGCAAATACCCTTTTTGAATATTTTGTCCTGATTCTGTGGATAAATCACCAAGTACTATTATTGAATCTTTTGGAGTAAAGGCACGATTCATTAGAGCAGAACCATCAAATTCTTCACCGGTTTTTATTTTTACAATTGCTTTTATAATTGAATTCAGTTCTTTCAAACAGGTTTCGACACTATCTGCATAATACTTATTATTAAATTTACCTTGAGCAAGGCTCTTTATTTTAGGATGAAGGATTTCCCAAAATTCATCAATTGTTTTTTTTGCGACGGGTATTTGTTTTCGGAATAGCCTATCAAAAGGTGAAATCTTTACTTTATCACTTGGGTCAATTCCCATTTTACTATAAAATTCGAAACTGTCAGTATGCCCGATAACAATTGAATTTAAGATAACCGCTAAAGGGATTCCCATTTCTTCTGTGTGTTTTATATAGCAGTATTTTAGTATTGTAAAATTTATTTCTTTTACTAAATTACTCCTTTCAACTACAGATTTCAAACTATTATAAGTTTGCCTAGCACTATAGGGCTCATTTAATTTTCTCCCTTCAAACAACCACACCTTTGGTCTGAATTCTTTGTAATAATTCCGAAGTAAATCAATTATTGAATTAGGTATAAAAAGCTCTTTGGAAATTTTCTTTTTCTTGTTTTTTACAGTTAAAGTATTTGTAGTTGCATTTATATCTGAAAACTTAAGACCTAATACTTCTCCTATCTCAATTCCACAACCATATACCAATGCCATAATTGCTTTTATTTTTAGATTATCGCATGATTCAAACAGCTTCTGTATTTCATTTATGTTAAGTAATTGTACTTCTCTACGTACCTTAAAGGGCTTATCTATTAAATCAAACTGTATTTTTTTCTATGGAGGTCGTTAAAAAAAAATTTGAAAGCTGATACCATCAAATTTATAGAATTCGCTGGCTTTTTTGAAATTTTCCATTGATGATTTATATACTTTTTAATATCATCAAATTCTAATTCATCTGGCTTAATTGTAGTGTAATATTGCGCTAAGTCATAAATTTTTTTTGCGTAAACTGCAGCTGTTTTACTTGGATAGTCTCGATTTACAATTTGATTGTAAATTTTTTTTTGAAGTTCAGGTAAATTCATAAAATTATTTTATTCAAGTTGCTTCCCTCATTAGAATTCGTGGTAATAAAATATTCGCTTAAATCTTTACACTTCAACAACCGCTTTAATAAAAGTTCAATAAAGTTTTCCAGTACAAGAGTGCGACGCAACGATGCCTAATTGAAATACTTCCGTTGGTAACAAAAAAACCAAACTCACCTTTAGGTAAGTTTGGCTTCATTTAAAATTGGTATTTTACAAATAGATTTCTCCTATCGTCGAAATGACAAGAAAATTACTTCACTTCCTCAAAAGGCACATCCTCCACTTTACTCTCTCCATTACTTTGTGCCTGTGGCTCTGCTTGTGCGCCACCAGCATCGGGGCCGGGTTGTGCACCTGCAGCCTGTGCTTTATAAATTTCTTCGCTGGCTGCTGTCCATGCTGTATTCATTTCGGCAGTGGCGGCATCAATAGCTGCTAAATCGCCGGCTTTGTGTGCATCTTTTAATTTGCTTAAAGCTGCTTCAATAGGTGCTTTTTTATCAGCAGATATTTTATCGCCATACTCCTTCAGTTGTTTTTCAGTTTGAAAAATTAAACTGTCGGCACCGTTTACTTTTTCCACTCTTTCTTTTTCTGCTTTATCGGTTGCTTCGTTGGCTTTAGCTTCGGCTTTCATTTTTTCTACTTCCTCTTTGCTTAAGCCGCTGCCGCCCTGTATGGTAATGCGCTGCTCTTTGCCGGTGCCTTTATCTTTTGCCGTTACGTGTAAAATACCGTTGGCATCAATATCAAATATCACTTCAATTTGCGGTACGCCACGTGGTGCCGGTGGTATATCGGCCAGGTTAAATTTACCCAGGCTTTTGTTTTGGTTAGCCATGGGGCGTTCGCCTTGCAGCACATGTATTTCCACACCGGGCTGGTTATCGCTTGCGGTGCTAAACACTTCGCTTTTCTTGGTGGGTATAGTAGTGTTGCTGTCAATTAAACGGGTCATTACACCACCCATGGTTTCAATACCAAGGCTAAGCGGCGTAACGTCCAGCAACAGTACATCTTTTACTTCACCCGTCATAACACCGCCCTGTATAGCTGCACCTACTGCCACCACCTCATCGGGGTTTACACCACGGTTGGGTTTTTTACCAAAAAACTTCTCTACAATTTCCAGCACTTTTGGTATGCGGCTGCTGCCACCCACCATTATCACTTCGTCAATTTCGCTGGTGCTCATGCCTGCATCTTTTAATGCAGCTTCGCAGGGTTTTAAGCAGCGCTCAAATAATTTATCAGCCAGTGCTTCAAATTTTGCACGGGTTAATTTTAATACTAAGTGTTTGGGCACACCATCCACTGCAGTAATGTAAGGCAGGTTAATTTCTGTTTCGCTGCTGCTGCTCAGTTCCACTTTTGCTTTTTCAGCAGCTTCTTTTAAGCGCTGTAAAGCCATAGGGTCTTTACGCAGGTCAATGGCTTCCTGTGCTTTAAATTCTGCGGCCAGCCAGTCCATAATTACTTTATCAAAATCATCACCACCTAAGTGTGTATCACCATTGGTGCTTTTTACTTCAAATAC
>JAGVCC010000415.1 GCA_020059395.1 Chitinophagales bacterium
ATATCCACCTTCAATTTTATATCCAGCGTAGCTGTTTCATCATACAAATATTTTTTCTTTACATCGCTGGTTACATATACTACCGGAATTTTTACCGGCTCCTGCTTTGCCTTAGGTTCAAATTTTAAATTATCGGCAATGACAGATGTGTTATAAATAATTAACCCTGTTGCGCCTTTGCCCGCCACTTCGGTTACTTTTGTTTTTATGGCTTCTGTTATGTCAAAATGCGGATTGGTTTTATTTTCTTCCATCATCTCTTTTAAATCCCAAAACCATATGGTGCCGCTTTCTCTTAAAGCAATAGAAGGAGCTGCTTCCACAGAGGCGTTTGGTGAAAATATAAAAGGGAAATAGTCTTTCTGCACTTCCAAATCAAACCCGTTTATTATTAAGTGAGCGGATGGATTTATTTGTTTGCCTTCATTTACTTCAAATGTCTGTATATAAGTTCCGTTATCACCTTTAGGAGCAAGGCCCGCTTTTGTAAATTCGTTACTTATATACTCGTAAGCCAGTTTTTCTCCGGCACTGCCTGTGCTGCGGCCTTCTAATTTATCGCTGGCTAAATAAGCAACATGTGTTTGCAGGTTAGTAAGTACCGCTTTATCAGCTTTTTTAAGTTTTTGTGCAAAAGAGAATTGCGCTGTAAATACAAGCAACCAAAAAGAATATTTCATTTGTAGTTTGTTTGGGACAGGGCAAAGGTAACTAAGGTGTTTGCTTAATGTATAACTGTTATGTAAAAAAAATTGTCAAATCTTTTTAGCAGCCGGGTTATGTTTTCGCATTATACAAACCGGTTTTCTTATTTCGTAATTATAAACCGTTTATTGCCTGTAAATTTGCCGTTCTTTCAAATTGACAAAAACCATAAACATAGCATTGGTGGGTAACCCAAACAGCGGCAAAAGCTCGCTGTTTAATGTGCTTACGGGGTTAAACCAAAAAGTGGGCAATTTCCCGGGTGTAACGGTAGATAAAAAGACAGGAGCTGTTAAACTTTCTGAAACCACCACTGCAGCTATTACCGATTTGCCGGGTACTTACAGCCTTTACCCCAAAAGGGCAGACGAATGGGTGGCATATAAAGTTTTACTAAAACAGGACGAAGCGGTTAAGCCAGATATGATTTTACTGGTGGCCGATGCCAGTAACCTTAAACGTAATCTGCTGTTTTGCTCTCAAATAATAGATTTAAAAATACCGGTGGTGGTGGCGCTTAGCATGATGGACCTTGCAAACCGCCGCGGTACTCAAATAGATATTGCAGGGCTGCAGCTGCAGCTGGGTGTGCCGGTTATACCTGTAAACCCACGCAAAAACAAAGGCATTAGCCAGCTTAAAAAAGCACTGGAGCAAACAGCGGAACGGCTGCATCATGCGCCGGCAAAAGATTTTATTGATGTAAAAGCGCTGGCTGCGGCACCCGTTACCGATTTGCAAAAGCATTTTCCCCAATTAAGTAACTATGGCGCAATACATCATTTAATTAACCACGAAAATTTTGATTTTGATACTGCTACACAGGAGCTGATTGAAGGTATTGAAGCAGCAAATAAATTTAACCCAACCAAAACACAGGCAGAAGAAATAATGCAGCGATATGGCCGCATTAAACACATTATGCAGCAAACTGTGGTGGAAGCAGACCCTTTGCAAAAAAAATTATTTACAGAGCGGTTAGACAATATTTTACTGCACCGCTGGTGGGGCTATATTATTTTGGTGGCGGTGTTGTTTATCCTTTTTCAAAGTGTGTTTTGGATAGCCCAATACCCAATGGATGGCATAGAATGGGTATTTGGACAATTAAGCGGCTGGCTTACAAACGTTTTACCACAAGCCTGGTGGAGCGATTTATTAATTAACGGTGTGGTGGCTGGCTTAAGCGGTATTGTAATTTTTATACCGCAAATAATGATTTTATTCGGGCTTATAACCATTTTGGAAGACAGTGGCTACATGGCCCGTATAAGTTTTTTAACAGATAAACTAATGCGTAAAGCCGGGCTTAACGGCAAAAGCGTAATGCCCATGATAAGCGGCTATGCCTGTGCGGTACCGGCTGTTATGACGGCACGTACTATTGAAAATAAAAAAGAACGCCTGCTTACTATAATGGTTACTCCGCTTATGAGCTGCAGTGCAAGGCTGCCGGTGTATACTATATTAATTTCGCTGGTAATACCTGCTAAAGTATACCTTGGCTTTTTCAGCCTGCAGGGTTTGGTAATGATGGTGCTGTATTTGCTGGGTACTGTAATGGCATTAATAGTGGCTTGGGTAATGAAGTGGTTTATTAAAAGCACCGAACGCAGTTTTTTTATTTTAGAACTGCCCATGTACCGTGGCCCCCGCTGGAAAAATGCAGTAACCACCATGATTGAAAAGGCACGCATTTTTGTATTTGATGCAGGTAAAGTAATAATGATAATAAGTTTACTGCTGTGGGCATTAAGCACCTATGGGCCTAAAGAAAAAATGCAGGCAGTTACCGCAAAGTATGAGCAGCTTATTGCCACTAACCCACAACAAACTGATGAGCTAAACAAGCAACGCAAAACAGCACTGTTGCAAAATTCATTTGCCGGTATTGTAGGCCAGTCAATTGAGCCGGTTATTAAACCCCTTGGTTACGACTGGAAAATTGGCATTGCTTTGATTACATCTTTTGCTGCCCGTGAAGTATTTGTGGGCACAATGGCTACCCTGTACAGTGTTGGCGATGATGCGGATGAAAACAACAATACCCTGCGCCAAAAAATGGCTGCCGCCACAAGAGCCGATGGCAGTAAAGTATACGACCTTGCCACAGGCTTATCCCTCCTTATATTTTATGTGTTTGCCATGCAGTGCATGAGCACACTGGCTATTGTAAAAAGAGAAACACGTAGCTGGAAATGGCCTGCTATACAATTGGTGTATATGACCGGGCTTGCGTATGTGTTGAGCTGGGTAGTGTACACATTGTTTAAATAAAAAACCCGGCGTAAACCGGGTTGTATGGCTGTATAAATGTTTTCTTACCAATCCACCGCATAGCTAATGCTGTTTTTTACCTGCGGATAAATTTTGCGGTACAGCTCATTCAGCACATCTTCTTTACGGGGCTGCTGATTGTAGCGGCTGTTATTTATCAAAGCCCAGTCGTTGGTATCTAATGCACGGCTGTCGCCGGAATAAGTAGCCCGTTCTTCTTCCCAGCGGTACTCATCGCTGTAGTTGTTAAAGCTTATATTTTTACGGGTGCTTATGTCTGTAATATTAACATCCATTTGTGCACGGGCAGTAAAACTCATTTTGCTTATTTGCAAAGTGGCGTTTACAGTTTGATAAACAGGGCGGCCGCTTGTATCTTTTCCAATTTCTATGCGCTTGCTTGCATTGCGGCTGTAATTATTGGTGTATGGCCTTGGTATATCCAGATTACGCAATGTTAAATCAACCACCCAGTTTGGGGTAACGTTATCTCTTCTTGCTTCCCACTCTGTATAAAAACGTGCAGGATAGCGGCTGGCATATTTACCACCTAAGTCACGTATAAGGTTTTGCTGAAAATATTCGTTACTGTAGTTGTAGCCAGTGTTACCCCAGCCGGTGTTAAAAAAGAAGGAGTTGTCCTGTACAGGATTTACCACCACATCAATAGTGGCATTTTGATACGCTGCATCCATTTTAGCTCTTGCATCTTTAAAACCGGGCACCCAGTTATCGGCTCTTTTAAAATAGTTGTACGATTTTTTTATATCATCCCGGTAAGTGCTTTGCAA